>JAAUPU010000246.1 GCA_012032975.1 Caldilineaceae bacterium
ATTCCAATTCGACTTTGGCAGGTCAAATCCAGAAATGTGTTGCGTTTGCTCTTGCTTGGATCTCTTTTGCTTGGGCTGGTCGCCTGCGGACCCGAACGGTCGTCAGTCGACGACGAGCAGTTGACGTCTGAAACGCGGCGCATTGCTCAGGAATACCAGACCAGCGGAGACATTGCCCGCGCCCGCGCCGATCTACAGGCGCTGGAAGTGGCCAACCCAAACCAATGGCTGATCTTTGTCGCAGAGACAGATATTGCGGCAGGCGCTGATATGGCCGTGACCCAAAGCTTGGCCCAGATGGTCAGCGCGTTGGGTTTGCAGTCGTCGAGTGTTTCCAAGTTTTTGGAGGCGAATGGGGCAGCGGAAACAATGGCCAGCGCCTCTAGCGCCGATTCTACAGGTGGACCTGCGCCGACGAGTGCGTCTCCTCCATCAGGGTCAAGTACGCTCCCCACGGTCCAAAGTGCCGCGACCGCTCTACCCAGTGAAGAGGCAGCCTCTGCGATCACTGCGCCTATTGCAGCGCAGACGGAGGCGCCGGCTGAAATTGATATTCCCGCCGCAACGCCGATTCCCGCGCCCCTCAAGCCTAGCGTAGTTGCGGGCAACCTGTTGAACGTGCGCGGTGGGCCAGGTGTTGGCTACGATATCGTGGGTGGCCTGCAAGCGGGCGAGTCGGCCTTCATCTTGGGCAAGAATCCGCAGGGAGATTGGTGGCAGATCGAATTGGCCGACGGACAGACTGGCTGGGTTTTGGGTGCGCTGGTGGCAAGTTCCAATGCCGAGTCGGTGGCAGTAGCAGCCAGTATTCCCGAACCACCGCCGACTGCCATACCACCTGCGCCGGTCGCCGTAGCGCCTGAGCCGGTTGCTCAAGCACCGGTGGAGCCGCCTGCTGAAGCGCCAGCCGAAGAACCTCAGGATGCAGCATCTGAACCGGAACCATCGGCGCCGGCGGCTTCTCCGAGCGACACGCCTCATTTTACGCTGATTGAGAGGCGGATGTGGAACAAGGATGAAAATGGAGGTTGTCGGGGGCAACATCTGTTGCGCATCCATGTGATCGATGCCAACGGTGTGCGCATCAATGGCGTCGCTCTACAGGGTGTCTATTTGGGCGATATCTTGGTCACCGGCTCGCAAGGCAAGGGTGACGGCGTCATCGAGTGGGACTTGCATGGAAGCGGCGAAGACTTCCGTGTGATCCGCAACGATGATGGACGCGACGCAACGAGCGATGTTTCCGCGGGTCACACCACGCGTTCGGTGGATATTCCCAAGGACTTGCTGATCCAGACAGGCTATTGCTCCAACAGTCAAGATTGTGATGTTTTTTATGATTCCTGGGGGTGTCAGGGTCACCATAGTTGGGAAGCAATGTTCCAGCGGAATTACTGACCCTGCGATTCCTCCAGCGATTTTGGCCTGTGTACGATGGTAGCCAATTCGACAAGGTGGCGCAGTAACCTTGTCGAGTACAGAATGGAATCTCGATCAATCCATCCGTTGCTGGCGGTCAAGTAGCCGGTGGACGGCAAGAGGAGGATCTGTGATAAACGATCTGCTGAAGTTTGTCCCGCTCTTTGCGGGCTTTACCGATAGCGAAAAAGAAAAGTTCGCTCAAGGTTTTTCGACCGGCGAAGCGACGAACAATTCTGCGCTTTTCAAAGCTGGTGAGCGCAGCGAAGCTCTGTACATGATCGGACAGGGCTTTGTCAATTTGACCACCGAATCCGGCCAGAATCTGGCCACTCTAGGCCCGGGAAGTATTCTGGGCGATACTACGCTCTTTCGCAATACCACGCACGATGTCAGTGCAGTTGCCTGTTCGGACCTTGAGTTTTGGAAACTCACCGATCAGACGTTGCGCGCCCTTATTCTCGAAGAGCCTGCAATTGGCATCAAGTTGAGCCAGAATTTTGGCGCCATGTTGGCGCAGATGGAGGATTATCTTGTCCAGCGTCTGGCCCGTACGCCAGAGTTGGGTACGCTTCCTCCTCACACGCTGAAGGCGGTAGCCCAATGCCTGGAGCCAGAAGCTGTGAAGTCTGGTCAGTTTCTTTATCGCGTTGGCGAGACGCCGTTGGGCCTCTATATCATCGAATCGGGCACGATTGACCTACAGCCCGACAGCAACGATCCTGGCGCGGAGAGTCAACGCCTGCAACCGGGTGCGCTGATGGGCGCGTTGTCGTTGCTGACTAACAAAGCCCACGCCCACAGCGCCGAAGCTGTCACAGATGCGCTGGTCTGGCGAATGCCTGCCGATAAGTTCCAGAGCGTCAACACTGCTCATCCTGGTCTGCGCCGAAGTCTCGGTCGCACGGTTCGCGCCCGCTTGAACAAGGCAGACCAAGCGCGTGCGGTGACGCGCTTGGCCCAGATGCCCCTCTTCAAAGAAGCGCCACCCCAGGCCATGCAGGCAATTGCCCAACGGATGATTCTGCAGCATGCTCCCGCCGGCGAGCGCGTCTATATGGTCGGCGAAGCTGGCGATGCTTTTTATCTGATTGAGAGTGGGCAGGTCGAGTTGACCGCGGAGAACGCCAGCGGGATCGTTGAAGAGCTTGCCCGTGTGGACGAAGCGGGCTTCTTTGGCGAGATGAGTTTGCTCACCGGTCAGATCCGCACCGAAGACGCCACCGCCACTCGCAACACAAACCTCTGGGTTCTGTACAAAGCCGACCTGGACGAATTGAGCGTTCAGTTCCCCGCAGTTGGCAAAGCGCTAAGCCAAGGCTTGGCGGCAAGGCTCTCTTCGGTCCCAGAGGAGTATGACGAAGCGCGCTTCCGCCGATTCCAGTTGCTGGCAGACCTGGGTGATGTCGAGTTGCAGCAAATTGCCCAACGTCTTCGCCCGACCCGATACCGGATGGGAGAACAGATCTATCGTGCCAGTAGCCCGGCAGAGATGCTCTTCTTGTTGGAAAAGGGGCAGGTGCGGGTTCAACCTCTGGGCGGCGGAAGCTGGCTTGTAGGCCCAGGTGAATCATTTGGCGAGCGCGCCCTCTTGACCAACCAACCACATAACGCAAGTGTCGTTGCCGAGAGCGATGTCGATGTTTGGACATTGAGCAAGCAAGATTTCGACGTCCTGATGAACCAGTACCCAACATTGGCCATCAGCATGAGCCGGATTCTCAGCCAGCGGCTGGAAGAAGGCACCGTGGCAACTCAGGGCACGGGATATGATGATTACGCGCCAACCGCGGCGACCACAACTGCGCCTCGACGTCGGCGGGCTGCCACTGTTGACGATGGCCCGGAGCCGCGCCAGCGGGCCAGCTTTGGCGAATGGTTCTCCAACTTGAGCGGCTTTGGCAAACTGCGCTTTGCCTTATTGATTCTGCTGCTGATCTGGCTATTGGGGATCGCCGCGCCGGCAGCCCTGTTGAATCTGATCCGAGGGGAAAGTCTGGCGGGCGCCTCGCCGCTCTCCATATCGGCCAATGCGTTGCGGGCGGTCTATGCAGTGGGCAGTTACGAGCTGGCTGCACTCGACCAAGACAGCGCATTGGCAGTGGCGTTGGCGGACAGCCAGATTCAGCCGACGCCCACGTATACGCCGCCGCCAACTCAGACCCCTATCCCGACCAATACACCGCTTCCTACCAATACGCCTACCGTGACGCCGCGGCCAACCGCCACTGCGACGCGCTATATCGCGCCGCAATATGCTGCACCTGCACCGCCAACCGCTACTGCTGAAGTCGTGGAAGAGGTCAAGGTGGCAGCGGTCGCTGAGCGGGCGCGAGCCTGGGATCCGAGGCTTGATCGTCTCGGCATCGGGATCGAGGAAGCGCCGGCCACTTCTGGCCAGCAATATTGGCGTCTGGTCGAGGGCCGCTGGTGGAACGAACAAGAGTCTGGTGGCAAGCACCACATTTATGTGGAAGTGTTGGACGAGAATGGCAATCGCATCACCGGCCATCCCGTTACTGTCTGGTGGGGAAGCGACAGCTACACGGGCCGCACCGAAGACAAGGCGCCACCTGAGTACGGATTTAACTATCAGATGTATGCGGCGGGCAATGCTTATCAGGTGAAGGTGGAGGGGTATCCCAGCGACATCCTGCATGGCCTTGGTATGGGCGATTTAGAGCGGCGAGATTGGGGCATCCATACCAGTTTTCTGCTGACCTATCGGCTATCCACCCGGCCATAGCGCGACGTTTTGCCAGTACTCACCCGTCGACGGTGACATCGCATACCCCAAAGATTGCCTGACGGCTGCTCGTTATATTTGGATGCTCATTGCCACCCTCGGTGGGACGCCACACTCTGCTTCCCACGGCACAAGCCACGTGGTTGCTGCGTATCACCGCCTCGCTGAAGCGAACCCCCTGTAGCCAATCCCGCAAGAAAAGAGACAAGCTCGGCTCTGGCAGCCAATTGACGCCTGCGGAGCCGTTGACCGCGTCTGCGCCCAGCGCCAACCACACAGGGGCCAGGCTCGCGCCGAAACAGTTCAGGCCATAGACCATCCGCAGGTCGAGCAAGCTCGGGTCGTCTTGATAGGCCTGGATCAAGGGCTTAAAGGTGCTGGCGCCGACGGATACCTGATCCCGAAACCCAACCAGCGAACCAGGCCGCCCATGGACAAGAAGCAGGAGATCCACCCGATGTTGCCGGCTTGCGGTCAACAGGGCCTCTGTCAGCTCGTGGCCAGTGGCCCTTGTGTCCTCCAGAATCAACACCTGGTCGTAACGACGGTAGGCGCCATAAAGCCGCAAAATGACTTTGGCGTATTCTTCTGTGACAAAATCAATGGTCTGCATGACCCAATGGGGGAGGTTGAGGCCGTGGATGTGACCCACGTTTTCGAGGAAAACCACCAGAGCCAGTGGCTTGCGCGTACCAGACGCCATCTCGTTGCGGCTGCTTGGCGCTGTCATCTTGTTCTGACCCGACCATTCTTGCTGGTCCAGCCACTTGCTGGTCGCGAAACATGGAGCTGAAAGCCGCGATGCCCTCGACTAGTTCCGATTGGATTGGACGCGCACGGCGAAGTTCTCGGTCAACTCTTCCATATTCGTCGCTAGATCTTGCCAGTCGGTCGAGAGAAAGATGCGGCGCGCATGTTCCAGATTCTCTACATTGCCACCGCCTGTGATCTGGGGCGCTGTTCCCCAAACCGTGTACCAGACATCCGACAGACGGAAGCCCATCTGCGCCAGGCCGGGTGCGAGCTTGTTGACAAGAAACTCCTGGCAATCCTTCTCTTTTCCTTCACGCATATCGTAGCTAATCGTTACCCGTAACATGTTTCTTCCCACCTTTGGCGTATCACAAAAAATCCACTATCCCTGAGTGTAGCATATCTCCACCTCTGGACTGCAAGATTGATTCCGTTGCCTTCCAGAGTGTGGCGCCCATCAGAGCCATTCCACGAGTTCCGAAACGTCGCTGACCACGAGGTCAGCATCGCGCAAATCCCGATCCTTGCCGAGGCCACACAATACCCCAGCCGTCGCCATTTGGGCAGCACGGGCCGAACGCAGGTTCACATCGGTGTCGCTGATCATGAGTACGTTGCTGGGAGCAAGACTCAATTCAGATGTAATGGTCAGGAGCGCTTCACTGTGCGGCAAGGGATTGCGGACGTCTGTGCGCGTGATGATACGCGCAAAGGTCTCTGGCGCGATCCGGGCATCTTCCAGGAACTGGTCCACATCGGCGC
>JAAUPU010000247.1 GCA_012032975.1 Caldilineaceae bacterium
GGGAAGTGACTGCTCCCGCGGTATTGGGAGAATCCAAAATAAAAAAGTATCCACCAAGGTTCACGAAGGGGCACCAAAATATAGGCTGTTTCTTCGTGAACCTTCGTGTGACTTGGTGGAGGGCTGTTTTCCGGCGATGGCCTTGGGTCAAACGAAGTCCCCAAGTACGCGCCAGTTCGAGCAACTTGAGCAATTGACCCGACGTATTTGACCCCCAGTCGCGTAGCGGGTAAAGTGGCCAAATGAGACGCGGCGGATGTGGCGGAATTACCCTCCGGTCGGCCTGCTTGCTTAGCCCGCCGTCGCTCAATGGCCAGACGGAAACCTGATGGAGTGATGAGCATCCAAATTGAGACATGGCGCAGGCGCGCAATACGCAGGCTCCTGCAACTAGACCATCCGATCAGCGAACGCTCTGAAGCTGAAGCGGTCGTAGAGATGCAGCGCAACTTCCGCTGGAATTTCGCCTTCAATTTTCTGGATGGCGCGTTCTTTTGGTTTGGGGTGAGTTTCATCTCCAGTTCGACCATTCTGCCGCTCTTTGTCAGCAAACTGACGACGAGCTCAATCTTGATCGCGATGGTCGCCGTGATCGGCCAATCCAGTTGGTATCTGCCGCAGTTGCTGACGGCTGGGTCCATCGAGCGGCTGGCACGCAAGAAACCCATCGTGGTCAACGTAGGCTTCTTTCTGGAACGGTTGCCGCTATTTTTCCTGCCGATTGCCGCGCTGCTCAGCGTTTCCTATCCTACATTGGCGCTGTTGATCTTCTTCATCGCCTACGCCGTTCATGGATTGGGCGCCGGCGCGGTCGCGCCAGCCTGGTCCGACCTGATCGCACGCTGTTTCCCGGTCGAACGTCGCGGTCGCTTTTTTGGGATGACCTCCTTTGCCGGGGCGGGATTGGGTGCGCTGGGTGCGGGCTACAGCGCATGGCTGCTGGCGAACTTCGCGTTTCCAATCAATTTTGCATTGGTCTTTGCCATTGCCGCGTTGTCGATCATGCTCAGTTGGGCCTTCATCGCATTTACCCGCGAGCCAAACCATTCTGAGCCGGAAGTTGCCACGCTACCGCCCGCACGTTCACAAGAAAAGATCGCGCGGATCGTGCGCGAGGATCTCAATTTCCGACGGTACCTGGGTGCGCGTCTCTGCTCCAGCTTGGGGCTGATGGGGTCGGCCTTTCTGACTGTCTCTGCCATCGAGCGATGGGACGTTGCGGACGAACAAGTTGGCCTCTTCACCGCCTTCATCCTGATCGGCCAGACCGTTGGCAATCTGCTGGCGGGCCTGTTGGCAGACAAGCGCGGCCACAAAGTGTCGCTAGAGGTCGGGCTGTGCCTTTCGGTCAGCACCTTTGTGTTGGCTTGGTGGGCGCCTTCGGCTGGCTGGTACTACGGCGTCTTCTTCCTGCTTGGGGCCGCATCTGGCATCGCGATTGTTTCCGGTCTGCTCATCAACCTGGAGTTTTCGCAGCCCAAGGACCGCCCCACCTATGTGGGAATCGCCAACACGACGCTGGGTGTGGGAAGCGTCGTAGGCCCGCTCCTGGCTGGGTTGATTGCGTTTGCGGGATACGGCGCAGTCTTTGCCGTCTCGGCCACATTTGGTTTGTGTGCGCTGCTGATCTTGCGCTTCTGGGTGAAGGAGCCGCGAAACCACCGCCAGCCCTACTCATTGGCTGTGGCCTGAAGTGAACGTATTGGGTAGAATCGAACGAATGGGAGATTGTTCGGTTTAACCACGGATTACACGGATGACACGGATGATGTAGAGGTCGGCCCGCCGCCATCTGTGGCTCTATTGTAGAGACGGCCGAATTGGAACCGACCAACTCTGAATCAACTTTCGAAAGGACCGCCATGTCTGGACCACAGCGGATCACCTATCTGGGCCACGCCACATTGCTGATCGAAACCGAGGGCGTGCGACTCTTGACCGACCCGCTGCTGCGCAACTGGGTGTGGCATCTGCGGCGACGCACCGGGCCGGTGGACCCGAAGCTCTACCAGAACCTTGATGCAGTGCTGATTTCGCATATGCATTGGGATCACCTGGACCTGCCATCGCTGAGATTGCTGGATCCCGACACGCACATCATCGCGCCCCACGGCGCGGCGTCGCTCTTGCACAAGAATGGCTTTCGCTGGGTGACCGAATTGGGGGTTGGCGACACGATCGATGTGGGGTCGGTGCCGATCATGGCCACGTATGCCATGCATGACGGCGCTCGGGTGCGCTATACCAAGGCGGCCGATTGCCTGGGCTACCTCATCGGTTCGAGCTATACGGTCTACTTTGCCGGCGACACCGAGTTATTTCCCGAAATGGCCGACCTCGCCAGCCATCTGGATGTCGCATTGTTGCCCGTTTGGGGGTGGGGGCCGACCCTCGGTCGTGGTCACATGGACCCGCAGCGGGCCGCGCAAGCGGCTCAGTTGCTACAGCCGCGCGTCGCGATTCCGATCCACTGGGGCACGCTTTTTCCCTTTGCCCTCGACCGGGTGCTGCCCAAGTTCTTGGTCGAACCACCGGAGCTGTTCGCATCGTTCACTTCCTCCTATGCACCCAACGTGCGGACCAAAATCGTTCCGCCGGGCGACGCGGTCTACCTTCGCGACCTGTGAGCATGGCCAGTTTCGATCTCTCGAAACTGGCCCCCACACCTGCCATTGTTCGAGCCGGGTCGTCCGCAGTCGGGCGACCGCGGAGACTGTGATAGACTATCACCATGTCCGGTCATCCTTCGCTTGCTTCAGATTCGATGGGCGACCCTCGCCCTGCGGAGGCGTCCTATCGTCGGCGAGGATTCTCGTCGTGGCGCGCGCGACTCCTGCGAATTCCCCTGCTGCAGAAGATTCTCCTGGTCAATTCCGCCATTGTTGTATTGGGTGCGGTGGCTGGCACCATCATCACGTCTGGCATGTGCGTAGCTTTCCCGACGATCTCCACTATGAGCTGATTTTCTTCTTTGCCCTGGTCGGCGTGGTGATCAGCCTGACGGTCAACGGCTTGCTGTTGCGCTGGGCGCTGGCGCCGCTCGACCGGCTCCAGAACGCAGTGGATGCGGTGCGCGGCGGCCAGGAAGGGGTGCGGGTTCAGCTAGGAGAAAATAGCGACGAGCGCTTTGACCGGCTTGGCGAGACCTTCAACCGCATGTTGGATGCGCAGGAAGCCAACGCACGGCGCATGCAGCAGCTTTCCCGCCAGATCTTGCAGGCCCAGGAAGACGAACGCCAGCGACTGGCGCGCGAACTCCACGACGAAGCCGCGCAGGCGCTGACTGGCCTGCTCGTCCATCTGCGTCTGCTGGAACGAGCGCACACGCCGGAGGAGGCGCAACAGCGGGTGCTCGAACTGCGCACCCTGACTGCCCAGGCGCTTGAAGATGTGCGTCGGGTGGCGCTGGACCTGCGTCCCACCATCCTGGATGACCTGGGCCTGGCCGCGGCGCTGGAGTGGCGCGTCGATGAGGTCAACAAGATGGATGGAGTGAGCGCTACCTTTGAGGCCAGCGGTCTGGAACAGAGACTGGCGCGCGAATTGGAGCTCGTCCTCTATCGCATCGGCCAGGAGGCGCTGAGCAACGTCGTTCGCCACGCACAGGCCCAGCATGTGGCGGTGATGCTGATTCGCCACGCAGACAGGGTCGTGCTGCGTGTCGTCGATGACGGCATCGGATATGATCCTGCCGCGCTGCGCAGCGGCGTCCACCACGGTCTGGGTCTGGTCGGCATGGGTGAGCGGATCGCGATGGTCAACGGTGGGCTGACCGTCGAGTCCCGACCGGGCCAGGGTGTTACAATTGTTGCCACAGCGCCCATTGCAGAACCGGCAGGAGAGGCGCTTGCTCCCGCCGACGCCGTCCAATGAATGTGATGCAGCGCGGTCAGGCGCAAAGAAACAAGAAGAGCCAATAACCGCCAGGAACCGCACATCTAACGATTGAATCGACCCTTTCCGCGATGCAGACGAATCACGAACCAATACGCGTGTTGCTGGTCGATGACCACATGGTTGTGCGCATCGGCCTGAAAGCGCTGATCGACAGCGAGCCAGACATGACGGTAGTCGGCGAGGCTGGCAATGGCGTCGAGGCCATCGCGCAGGCTGCGGCATTGCGGCCCCTTGTCGTGGTGATGGACATCTCCATGCCGGAGATGGACGGGCTGGAGGCGACGCGACGCATCCGTCAGGAATTCCCGGAATGTCATGTGCTGATCCTGACCGTCCACGCGCAGGAGAAATATCTCTTTCCGGTTCTGAAGGCAGGCGGCGCGGGCTATGTCCTCAAATCCACGGTGGACACCGAGTTGCTCGACGCCATCCGCACTGTGGCCGCGGGCGGCGCGTTTCTCTATCCCGATGCTGCACGCATGTTGTTGACCGACTACCTGGACAATCTGCATGAAGCGCCGGTTCAGGATGGGTACGAACTGCTCTCTGAACGGGAGCGTGAAGTCCTCAAATATCTAGCATTGGGCCACACCGCGGCCGAGGTTGCGGACCAGCTTGCGCTCAGCCCCAAGACCGTGGAGACCTACCGCACCCGCATCATGCAAAAGCTCAACTTGCATGGCCGAGCAGACCTGGTCAAGTATGCACTGGCGCGCGGCCTGTTGTCGGAATACGCGTGAACGTCGCGCGCATGAATACGCGTCATGTTGGGATTGGCGATTGGACGATGGCGACGACGGCTTTCAAATCACCAATCTCCAAGCATCCAGTCTCCGATCCCACCTGTGGCCAGACCCCCATGCCAACCGTTGCAACCCCGAAACGCCAACCACCCGGTGATTCAAACTCATAGGAGAGAAGCCATGCACCGCAAGCCAATCTACCGTCTATTCTTCCTCTTGCTCATCTTTGCGATGCCCATGCTGGCGTGCAGCAGTTTCCTGGGTGGCGATGATTCGGAGGAGGTTGCGCCCGCGACCGAAGAGAGCGCGGCCCAGCCGAATCTTCGGCGGCGGCTGCCACCGATACCCCCGCTCCGCCCGCCCAAGAAGCTCAGCCCCAGAGCGCCGAAGCGGCCGGCGCGACCTCGATCCAGCCCAGCCTGCCACTGGACAACGACGCACTGCCCTTTCAAAGCTATCAGATTCGCATCGATTTCTCGGCCAATGGAGGCGCGGGCGAGAGTTCGGTCCAGATGAACATCGCGCGCGATGTTCCCAGCCAGTCGGTCTCCTATCAGATGGCCGTGGTCGGCATTCCGGAGATGGAAGAATTGGGCGCGAATTCGATGACCTTCGTCGTCGCCGACGGGCAACGTCTATCTTCCGGCCGGCGGCGAATGTAGGTCATGGATGCCAGCATCAACAACCCGGCGGACCAGATCTGGTCACAGAATAATTTTCTGCAGATGGATGAGAACATGGATGTCCAGTTTGTTGGCGAGGGAACTGTCAACGGACTGCCGGTGCAGGAGTATCAGTTGACGGGTCTCAATGATCCCGGCATCCAGAATGCGACTGGCAGAGTCTGGGTCTATACACTGCCAGACGGCCAGGAAATCGTGGTCAAGATGGAGATGACCGGTTCCAGCCCAACCAATCCCTTCACGGAGGCGCCGGGAGAGACCCAACTGTCCTACAACTTCGAACTCTACGCAATCGATGAGCCGGTCGAAATCAGCGTGCCAGAGGGCTGCGGAAGTCCGATACAGATTCCCGTG
>JAAUPU010000248.1 GCA_012032975.1 Caldilineaceae bacterium
AACGCCAGCCAGCAGCGCCGCGCCGAAGGCCGCGCCCTCTGTGGTGTTGACCGTGACCAACTCGCTGCCGAGAACATCCGCCAGAATCTGCCTCCAGAGGCCGCTCCGCGCGCCACCGCCGGAGACTCGGACCTGTCGGATCGCGGATAACCCCACCCTTCATCAGTTCGAAGCTATCGCGCAGACCGAAGGCGACGCCTTCCAACACGGCGCGCGTCAGGTGCGACTGGCCATGACGAACGGTCAAACCCACGAATGCGCCACGCGCCAGTGGGTCAGGATGGGGGGGTGCGCTCTCCGGTCAGGTAGGGGAGGAAGAGCAATCCTTCGCTGCCTCGCACCACCGATCTCGCCGGGGCCAACAGTTCGTCGAAGCCTGTATTCGGGGCCAACGTGTCGCGATACCAACGCAAGCTTCCTGCCGCCGACAGCATCACACCCATCAAGTGCCAACGCCCCCGGCGCAGCATGACAGAAGGCGTGGAGCCGTCCATCCGGCTCGACAAATGGCTCGTTGACTGTGGCAAAGACCACGCCAGATGTACCCAAGGTCAGTGCAACGACGCCTTCCTTGACCGCGCCAACGCCTGTGGCCTGCGCAGCCTGGTCGCCGCCACCGGCCATGACGGGTGTGCCAGCACGCAGGCCAGTTGCTTCGGCGCCGTCTCTGGATATCACGCCCGTCACGGCTGGTCCTTCGTGGGTTGCAGGCAACCAGGCCGCTGGAATCTGAAGTTTTTCCAGCACCTCTTGCGACCAGTCGCGGCTTTTCAGATCGAGCAGCAATGTGCCCGCCGCGCCGCCCGGTCGGTGGCAAACTCACCGGTGAGCCGATAGCGGAGATAATCCTTTGGCAACAGGATCTGATGAACGCGTCGGTAGATGTCGGGTTCATGCTCGCGCACCCACAGCAGTTTGGGCGCAGTAAAGCCGGTCAACGCGTCGTTGCCGGTCAACTGGATCAGCCGCTGCTGGCCCACAAGATCGCGAATTTCATCGCATTGCTCCCCGGTGCGTTGATCGTTCCAGAGCAAACGCGGGACGCAACACATGGCCCCCCGCGTCGAGAAGAACGAGGCCGTGCATTTGCCCTGTCAGACCCACGCCGGCCACTGCTTCCGGATCAATCTGGGCAGTGGAGAGCAGTTGGCGGATGCTCTGGATCGCACCCGTCCACCAGAGATCGGGATCCTGTTCGCTCCATAGCGGACGGGGCGTCTCAAATCCATACTCTGTTGCTGCCACGGCAACGACCTGGCCGGCGCTGTCCATCAGGAGCGCTTTGGTCGCGGTAGTCGATGCGTCGATACCGATAAAATATTTCATGAGGTTTTGCTTTCCCACTGGGCGTTTGATCTTGCTGAATGAGGTGTAAGCCAGCACGCAGAACCTACACTGTACCGTACCCGTATTATAGGGCACTGGGTGTGCGTCAAGCTACTGCCCGTACAGCGTCGCACGGTTCAGCACGGTTCAGCACAGAGAGATTCTCCGATCACGGTCGTGATCGCCAACTGAGCCGGGTACTTGCTCTGCAACAAATGCCTGCTGTACTATGGTGACTCATTCATCGAATCCAAACACGCACTCGTCATCGAAAGGAGTTGATGTGAGTCGCAGAGAAACCCACTCGCTCAACTTGTCCTCCCTGATCCAAACGTCATGCGCAATGATACTCGTTCTTGGCTTGGTCTTTGGTTTATTTGAACCGGCATTGGCCGAGCAACCGCCTGCCCCAGATATCGGTCCAGCCACTGCCCCTGTTGCTCGCCCTGCTGCAAAACCTCCTTTGCCTTTCGAGCAACCATTGGTCGGCCCGATCATCAAACCGACCAACCAGGACGATGTGGACCTGCGCTCGACCGCCTTTATCCCCGCGTCACTCGATCACCTGACCGAGATCGACATGCCGGAGACCGACGAACGCTGGATCCGTGTGGACCTGAGCGAGCAACAGGTGATCGCATACAACGGCCAAAGACCAGTGCGAGCCTTTATCATTTCATCCGGTCTGCCGGGTACGCCCACCGTGACCGGCGAATTTCGCATTCGCACCAAGGTAGTTTCGCAGACCATGTCTGGCGGCAACCCGGAGTTGGGCACCTACTACAACCTGCCCGGTGTGCAGTGGGTGCAATATTTCCACGCTGAATATGGTTTCCACGGCACCTATTGGCATAACAATTTTGGCAACCCCATGAGCCACGGCTGTGTCAACATGACCAACGCAGATGCCAAGTGGCTCTTTGATTGGGCCGGACCGAAATGGGATGAAAGCTCAATCTGGTTCGGCGCCACCAAGAGCAATCCGGGCACATTGGTCATCGTCCATGAGTAGGCGGAGCGGCATTTAGCGTGACCTTCGAGACGAATCCAGAATCGATCACCGTCGCCACAGCAGGGACGCAGAGCGCCCAGCCAGCCAGCCACGATCCCTTGGCTGATGCGCGTCGGCGGCGCAAGGCCTCGCTGCGTCGTCTGCTTGGCGCCGCGCTGGTTCTCGGCGTTGCATGGTTTCTTGTGATCAAAGTGCCAGATCGCTATGAGGAGACATTCTTGGTCTCTGGCGCCGCGCCCAATTTTGAATTCACCACATTCGATGGCCAGTCGATTCGGCTCGCCGACCTTCGTGGTCAAGGGGTCGTGCTCAACTTCTGGGCCAGTTGGTGCCTTCCGTGTCGCGCCGAGGCCGGTCTGTTGGAAGAGACCTGGCGACGCGAGCAAGAGAATGGCGTCGTTTTTTGGGATTGGCCCATCTCGATCAAATGGACGCGGCCAAGGCATTCATGAGGGAATTTGACGTCACCTATCCAACCGGCTTTGACCAAGGCAACACCCTGGCGCGTCTCTATCAAATCCGCGGCGTCCCCACCACAATCTTCATCGACCCCGAGGGACAACTCAGCAGCTACGTCGCCGGCCCTCTTCTGGATGAAGCATCGTTGTCTACCCGGCTGGACGCGATCCGCCCTGCGCAGCCGCTAACGCTTCGGCCGTAGCTTGTCTGCTGCTCTAGCGGGCAACAAACGGCGCAAATGTGCGCCAGACCGTTGGTCTGCCCTCGACAATCATCTGCACGCTCTCCCCTCCCACTACAACCTGGCTCTGATCTGAAAACTGAAGTTCTGCCGCGCTGGTTTTGACCAGATACTCTCCGGCGTAGATCGGGTCGAAGCTGGCCGTGCCCGTTGGGTCGGTGGTTGCCTGATAGACGTGCTGGGTGCGCGTGTCATGGAGGGCCACCAAGGCATGTGCGACTGGGTTGCCAAAGCGATCGACCGCGCGAACAGACGCGCTCGAAGCTTGGTTACAGACCGCGGCCTGAAGCTCGAAAACCCCTTTGGCGCCGCGATGCAGGGTCGCGTCTGTGGCGGTGAATTGGGCGGAACCGGCGATGGCGTTGAGCGCATAGCTCTCTGTGAGTGCAGTCGTAAAGATTGCGGGAAAGTGGGCAACCCCAGCGATGTTGGTGAGTTGCGCATATTCGTAACCGGTGAACTCATCGCCGAAGCGCGCCAACGCATTGGGCAGCACCGCACCGTCACAATCGCGCAGGGTCACGGTTGCCGTGGATGCATCGTGTGCCAGCTCGACCGCGGCCAAGATGTTCAGGCGACCGTAGCCATAGGTGTTGTTGGGCGTCACGGCTTCGGCGCTGGCGTCACACGTGTTGTTTGGAACGGGCGTCGCGCTCTTGAGCAGCACCTGCTCGGTCAAGTCCACCTCGCCGATCAGGTCGGCTCTGGCCGACCAGAGCAGTGCCACCGCGCCGGCGACATGGGGCGCGGCCATGCTGGTGCCAGAGGAGATTCCCGAAATGATCCCGCCAGGCAATGCAGAAAGCACCCCCACCCCCGGCGCTGTGAGATCGGGTTTGCGCCGTCCGCTGCCATCTTCGGTGACGGGGCCGCGGCTGCTGAAGCCGGCGATGCCGCCCAGCGCATCATGCGCACCAACGCTAAAGCTGGCGTCGTAGATGGCAATTGGGTCGCGCACGGTTTTACACGAACTGCCGTAGTTGCCGGCCGATGCCACGACAAACTTTCCTGCCGCGCGCACCGTTTCCACCACCTGGCGCAGACTTTCTGCATCGCAACCTTCGAACGGTGGACAACCCCACGAATTATTGATGACATGCGGGCCAAGCTCTGGCTGACCGTCAAGAAAAGGGTCGCCTTGCTGTGGGTAAGGGGCCAGCATAAATTCGAAACAGGCCGTGTAGCTAGCCGGTGTCCCGATGCCGTTGAGCATGTTGCGGCAGCCGATCCATTTGGCATCTGGCGCCATGCCGATGATGCGCCCGCTGGCGTCGATCTCGCCGCCGGTTATGGTGCCCATTGTGTGGGTGCCGTGGCCGTGGTCATCGCAGGCGTTTGCGCATCTTGCCGACAGAAGTTGGCTGGGCCACTGTTGGCCCATGCATCGTACCAGTTGTAGGGATGGCTGGCGCCGGTGGTCGGTGACCAGCCGCGATAGCTGCCGACCAGCGCCGGATGATTCCATTCGATCCCCGTGTCCTGTCCGGCGACCACAATACCTTCGCCACTGTATCCCATTGCCCAGACGGCCGGGGCGTTGGTATATGCGATACCATAGGGCACCTCGACGTCGGTCGGGCTGTTGGCGGCGGCTACAAACGGTGATTGTCCTGGCGATGTTTGCGCTACGATGGGCGCGGCCTGGGGAATCAACGGATTGCCGGCCAGTCGGTCGATCTCTGGACGACGCCGAAGCGCTTCGGCAAGATCCGCATCACCGATGACCTCGATCATGTTGACCAGGTAAAAGGGCCGATAGGCAACCCCCTCTTGGTCGAGCCAAGCTTGCAGTGCAGACTGGCTCTTCAACGCATGTTCGGTCAAGTGAGCGTAGATGGCCTCGGCTTTAAGCTTGCTATTTTCCTTGTTCAACCCCTTACCGATGAGTAGATCGTCCACATTCGGCTGATCTTTCAAGATGACCAGGAAGGAAACAGGCGTATCGCTCTGGGCAAGTTGGCGCTCCAGGTGTGGGCTGATATCGGCTCGGCGCAGGTCGTTGGCCTCGATCTCTTGAGCGTTCACGTTGGTGTTGATGACATACAAAGTGCCGAGCGCAAATAGCAGACTCAGTGACAGTTTTAGCAACAGACGAGGCGTCCGTGCGGCTGTAGTCCAGTCGCCTCGGACGGTTGTATAGATACGAAACATGGGCGTACGGAACCCCCTTCGGGACAAAGTGCGTTCTGGCCCAGAACCGTGCTGGCCACAGGTGATGATAGCGTAGCCATGTCTACGGGCGAATAGGGCAATGGTCCTAGTGCAGACAGAAGGGTTTGCCATCGCCGTCAGGGGCGGTGCCCATGGATGCTGCGGTCCACAATGGTAGCACAGTTGCAGACGCCTTGAAGTGACCAGCGCGACAATGTCGATGCTTGAAAGTCAGTCAATCATTTTCCACAGCAAAATTTGAGGAGGAAGCGTTCTCATGGAAAAACTCAAGGTCGGTGACCCAGCGCCACCATTTCAATCGACAACTGACAAGGGCGATTCGGTCACTCTGGCCGACTATGCGGGCAAACGCGTGGTACTCTACTTTTACCCGAAGGATGACACACCTGGTTGCACCATCCAGGCGTGCAGCTTTCGCGACAGCTATGCTGAGATCAAGGAGAAGAACGC
>JAAUPU010000249.1 GCA_012032975.1 Caldilineaceae bacterium
CCATCTATCGCGAAGTCATCCCCCGCGCGCTGACCTACGTACAGCAGATGCAAATCATCAATGACACCGCATGGTATCTGCGGCCCGATGGTCGGCTGGAGTGTCGATGGCGGTGACAACTGTCATCACTGCGCGCGGCGGAGGTCAGCACGCAAAGTTGCGGGATCAGGGGGGCGGAGCGGCGAAATGGCGGTTTAGAGCATCACCCGAGCGCCTCGCTCTCGACGGGACGGCGCTGACGCTGGGTCCACGGCAAGGCGGGGCCGGTCGCCTCCGGCCTCCAATCCCGCCCGCTGCTGATCAATAATCGGTTGCACGGTAGCAATCCGGATCGGTGTCTGGTCGCGTGCAGCCGAGGTCGACATGGCAACATCCTTGACGCTCAGTCCCGGCGACAACACACGATCACGTGCAGATGCCTTGTCCGAGGGCTCCATTGTCCGAGCCAGGAACCATCCTGCGATGCTGGAGGGATCAAAACGTGCCCCCTCCCCTTGGGGAGGGCGGGGGGAGGGGTCGTGGGACTGGCTGCGACGATGGCGTTCAGAGGCCGGCCGTGTCTCAAAGGCCGAGCCGCCAGGGAGTGTCTCATGGGCCAGGGCCGGGACCCCCGGGTATGCCGTCGGTCGCGGGATGCTCGTCAGCAGCGCCCGCTCTGGTCTTCCCCGGAGGCCCCGGCGCCTTGGCTCGCGGGGCTTACGACTGTGGTTTGTCGCCCGTGCGCTTGGGCTTGGCGGTCTTGGGCGCGGCCGCTTCAGGGCTCTGCCTGGCTTGTGCCGCAGCTTGCCCGGCACAAGGGGTCCGCTCTTGTCGATGCACCCACTCCCGGTAGCTCGGTCCATCGATGACAATCACGTGACTATGGTGCAGCAGCCGGTCCAGCAGCGCCGTCGCACCCAGGTGGTCGTCCAGGTACTCTCCCCAGGATGCCCATGGGATGTTGCTGGTGATGATCGTCGCCCGCTGCGCATTGTACCGCGGCAGGAGCACCTTCTGCATCAGACCCGCTCGCCGGGCCTCGCTCCGCTCCACTTGCTCAAGACCCACTTCGTCAAGGATCAGAAGCTCGGCGTGGGTATAGGGTTTGAGCTGCTCCGTCAACGTCTGATCGGCCAGACTGGCGGTCAATCGGGTCAGCATATCCGCGCTCGTGGTGTAGAGCACCCGGCGATTGTGGGTGCAACCGAGCAAGCCGAGCGCAAGCGCGATGTGGCTCTTGCCTGTGCCTGACATGCCCGCCAGTAAGACGTTTGTCCCCTGGTCGAGGAACCGCAGCGTGGACAGCTCCAAGATAAGATCCCGGTCGAGCTTGGGTTGGAAGCTGAAGTCGAAGTCGAAAAGGGTCTTTCGTACCGGCAGGCGAGCTTCCCGGATACGCCGTTCCACGCGGCCCTCGACGCGCTTGTGCAGCTGCGGCTCCACCAAACGCCACAACCACTGCAAGCGGCTCTCCTCGGTGCTCGGTGCGCAAAGCTCGCGTTCCAGGGCCTTTTGCATCTCGCAAAGGCCAAGTGTCTCAAGCGCTGGTTTCAGGTCCTGAAGCACCCGCTCCGGCGAGTCGGTCTGCTGGGTCTTGTTCTGCGTCACTTGCTGCCTCCATGTCCTGTCCCTTGTCCTTTGGCTCCGCTTGGGCCAGCGAAAAGCCCCAGCTCTTGGGCTCCTCTTGCGACCGACAGCGCGCCACTTTGGGGTCGCCCGTGCGCAGGACCTCGTAGCTATCGAGCGAGCGTTGCAACACTGGATGCGCGGCCATCGCCGCGCGGATCCGCTCTCGCGTGGCGGCGGCGAGCTGCTCGGGCAGTCGCCTTGGAGCAGAACGCGCCTTCAAGATCCGCTCCACCCCCCGCGCCTCGTAACACCCGTATTTCTGCGCATGTTCCATCGCCCGGACGATATCATCGGACGAATAGACCAGCTGCAATTCCAGAAGCCACAAAAGCTCCGGCCCCGGATACCGTTTGTGCTCCACAAGCTTGCCGGTAAACTCCTGGGCCAGCGGGCCCCACAAGCCAAGCTGCGCCGACAACAGGTCCACATCATAGCGGCCGCGTCTGGTCTCCTTGACATTCCCGGCATGATACTGCCCCGCGCCATCGGGCAAGCGCTCCCACTGCGCCACACGCTTGACCCCGCGATCGTAGGCTTCGATCTGCTCGTGACCCACGCACAGATACAGCAGCTGACCGATATACCGATCCAAGACCCGGTATCGATTCGTCTCGTAGCGGACGTATCCCGTGGTATCCACCAGCCGGTGCACCACATCGCGCGTGTCATACGGTTTTTTCGGCAGCGGCTGCAGATAGGGTCGCTCCTCATTGAACATCTCTCCGATCGGGCGTCCGGTCACCGGATGTTTCCTTTGCATCGCGTGATGCTCCTGCCACCAACAAAGCACCTCGCGAAACTCCGCCAGGCTATGGAAGCGTCGTCCATTGATGAGATTGTCCTCCACATAGCGAAAGCGTCGTTCTACTTTGCCTTTGTAGGCCCCATCGCCGCGTGGCGCAATATGCAAGGCAAATCCATAGTAGGCCGCAAAATCGACCATCCGCACATTGAGCAGCGGTCGATTACACTCCCATCGGTCCACCACGCCCGGCATCGAATCGGTCACACATTCGAGCGGCACCCCTCCATAGCGCTCGAAGCTCTGCTTGATGCATTCCAGGATCGTGCTTTGACACGTGTCTTCATACGCCAAAAACGACGGCCCCCGCGACCAACAGAGCACCAGATCCCATACATGGACCTTCCAGCCCGGCTTGAGCTCGTAGGGCGACCAATCGAATTGTCCTTGTTGACCTGGCCCGGTTTCCACCACGCGAAACGCGACTTTGGGCCTCTGCTCCTGGCGCAGCGCCCGCAGATGCTCGCGGACGATCGTATAGCCGCCGTCATAGCCCAAATCGGTCAGCTTTTCTTGCAGCCGCACCGCCGTCAGATTGGGATACTCCTCGAACCATGTCTGGATCTGCTCCTCGTAGCGATCCAGTTTGGATGTCCGCGGCGTGCGCGGCTTGCCAAGCTCCCGCTCGATCGCCGACTCGCCTTGCGTCTTTCTCTCCTCCTGTTCCCGGAGCAGTTGCGCCACCGTACGCGGCGCGATCCCGAGGGCGCGGGCGATCCTCCGTTGCGATTGGCCTCGCTTGGCCAGCCGCATGACTTCGCTTCTTCGCCAATGGCGTAATGGATTCTTCATCACCGACTCGCCTTTATTCCTTCTTGGTCTTGCTCCCAAGACCGCTGTCTGTTCCCAGTTGCAACAGCGTTGCTTCCGTCTTTTGACACACCCGCAGGGCTTCTTCCCACAGCGGTTCCAAGACCTCCGCTTCTTTGGCCGCCAGCCCCACAGGCGCCACCCGCCGGATGCTTTGTAATAGCCGCAGCATCGCCTGCCCTCCCAAAAGCAAATGTCTTCGCAGCTCGTTGCTGCCCGCACCCAGCCTGGGGTCGCGGGCCACATCGACCCTGCCTTGCCCAAGACGCTCCAGAAACCGCAACGGATCCTGGAGTACTTCACTGCGGGCCTGCGGATCGTCGACCTCAAGCACCAGCGTGACTAGCCGCGTCGTCTGCCGGCTCGACAGCCCAAAAGCTCGAATCGCTTGGGCCATCATCGGCTGTATGCCGCGCGGCATACGCGCCAGATCCCGCGCTACCGTAGGCGAGAGCAGCCCCAGCCGAATCTCTTCTTGCAGCTCCAGCGCCAAGTGTTCCACCAAGGCCAACCGCCGCGACACCCAAGATTGGTGATGCTTGAGCAGCTGGGCCACCTCAAGCTGCGGCAACTTCTGCTGGCGACACAGCGAGTGGATCACCCAGCCCTGCTCGATCTCGGTCAGTCCCCGATGTGCCTGGTTGCACAAAAGGATGTGTGCCTTGGCCGCCTTCTCCTCAAGCCCAAACCGCTGCGTCCGCACAGTGGTCCCGCCCAACTCCGCGATCAGCTTGACCCGCTTGAATCCGTCGATGAGCACCAAGTGGTCCGGCGCCACCTGCGTCGAGACCAGCACCGGATCGCACCGACCGCTTTGCAGCACAGCCGCCCGCAGTCGCGAATACTCCCGCGGACAATGCAGCCGCAGCGTCGAAAACCGTTGGTCAAGCTCGGCCAGCTCCACCTCTTTGTGCTCGGTCGCAGCCATGGGGCTCATGGCCTCACAATCCTTTTTGCTACGCTCTTTGCTGCGCGCCTGGGGGCGGCCGGCCGCTCGTTTGGATGCGCCGCGATAACCCACCGGCTCGGCCGCGGTAACCAGCACGCCTGGCTCAAGACACCGAGCGCAACGCAGCTCCTTGGGCCAGACAGCGGCCGGAGTTTCCGGCGCCAGAGTTTGCTCGTCGGGTTTTGCGCTTGCCGTCTCATCCTGGGTTTCCTTTTCTTCTGTCGCTTTAGCCACTGGCTCCGGCCCTTCCCTGGAGATCTCTTCCTTGGGCACGGAGATCTCTTCCTTGACCGGCACTGTGGCATGGGTGTGTGAAAAACGAGTCGTTTGGTCCGTCACTTTTTTTTCGACGGCGGCGTTTTCGTTACGCTTGCGGCGATACATGCGCTGGCGTGCGGCGTGGAGTCGCCTGCCGCGGTCGCTGGCCTGATACTTGGCGTTGGCCACGCGGTGACGTTGCAGACGGTGCTGCTTGTGGCACTGCGGGCTTGGGCACAGGTAGCGACCCCAGTTACAAGCGTCGCACACCAGGAAAGGCTGGCTGCAGATTTGGCACGAGACTTGATTGAGTTTGCGCATGGTCCCTGGGTGGGGACCTTTTGATCTTGACTTGGGCGGCAGAGATGGCAGGATTGGTCCGTCGCATCACACCGGTCCCGGTGCTGCGGCCGAGCGCTCGGAGGTCAAGCTCCGAGCGCTTGTCTTTTCAGGTCCCAGCCCCTGTGTAGCACAGCCGGTTCCGCCACGCCAGTGGTGTTATTGCGCGGTGGTGTCACGGTTGGATGCTGGGGGCCCACGCGCCGCCAGGCGTCGTGTCACACCGCTGCACGGGATACCGATACTCCCCCCAGGTGCCACCTGCCGAGCTCCACGCTCAAGGAGGTGTCACTTCGCTTCCTGGCAATACAGCCCCGGCTGCGGCCCCCATGACGACTGATGCTCTATTCCGCCACCCGCACGCTCTCGGATCGCGGCCGCTGATTCCTGAAACCGCCATCCCCGGTGACATCTCCTACCGCCATCAACAGGTGCGCGGCTTGTAGGCGGTAAAGACCAGCAAAAGCGCATGGTAGTAGCGCTCGGTGGCCTGGTGCAGCAAAAACGCGGCTTCGGCCAGACGTCCCTGCAGGGCGGCATAGCGACAGTTGCGGATGAAGACCGAGGCGGGTGTGGCGGTCGATGGCGACGAGCGGCGCAATACAGGTGGCGCGCTCGCGGCGCCAGTACTCGGCGCGATCCGGATAACGGGCGCAGAAATCGTTCGGGACAGCGATGAACGCGTCCAGGAATTCCGCCTTGCCGCCGAGACCTTCGTCTTCGTTGTGGGTCTGATAGCCGAGCACCCGCCGTATCCGATCTTTGTCGGTCGCGCCTACGTGGGCGCAGAGCCAGGCGCGCAACGGTCCCTTCAGGCCCGAGGCCGGGAGCATCGCGCAGCCGCAGGCGTCCACGGCGACCGAGCTGACCTTGACCGACTTGCCTTTGCCG
>JAAUPU010000250.1 GCA_012032975.1 Caldilineaceae bacterium
TGAACACGGACGACTGGATCAGCGCCGCGCCGCCCTCACCGCCCTCTCCCCCGTCACCGCCGGATTGCCCGGGGCCCGTTCCGCCCTGACCGTCCGGCGCGACTGGTCGGAGAAAAAGGATCCGCTGGCAGCGCCGAAAAGCCACACCCGCTTTTCCTCACCAGTCTCGACCCGAAAGAAAAAGCCCGCTCGACGCGTGCCGTGCGCGAACACTGGTCGGTGGAAAACCGCAACCACCACAAACGCGACGCCAGCGCCTGGCAGGAAGACCGCCACCGTCATCGCAAACCCAACGCCGCGCTCAATCTGGACGACTCCGCCTTCCTCCACAACAGTGCGCACGCAGACGGCGGCGGGGCGTATGGCTTCACCTTCGCCAACGCGATAGACACACTCTTCAAAGAAAACCAGAGCTTGACTGAGGATGGTGGCGGGCTATATGCCGGCTTTTCGCTGAACCTCACCGGCGCCCAATTCATCAGCAACAGCGCGGTCGGCGCCGGCGGCGGTGCGCGTTCCCTCGGCGCGGCCAGCGCGGCCAACAGCCATTTCGAACGCAATGCCAGCACAGGCTTTGGCGGCGGCGGGTTGAGCGCCTTCACCACACTGAGCCTGACCAATACCTTCTTCCTCTCCAACAGCGCGCAGACGAGGGCAGGCGGCGCATTTGCCAATGGTGTCATGACGGTGGTGGGGAGCCGCTTTCAGAGCAATGTAGCCACCCTGGACGAAGGCGGCGGGCTGTACGCCTTCTCCACGCTGCGGTTGGAGAGCAGCCAATTCCTGGGCAACAAGGCAAGCACGTCGGGCGGCGGCCTTTTCCTTTTCCACGACTCTGGCGGGGCCAGCCAAATCGTCAACAGCCTCTTTGCCCGCAACCGGGCCGGCAACGGAATGGGTGATGCGCTCTATCTGATCTCACCTGGCGCCTCCGGTTCGGTCGACGTGATTTTCACCACAGTCGCCTCGCCCACCCTCTCCAGTGGTTCAGCCATTGAGGTTGGGGCAGGCAATGTGTCGATCACCGACACCATCGTGACCAACCATGCAGTGGGAGTCCGACAGAGCGGCGCCGCGGTGGTTGGCCAGGACTACAACCTCTTTTCTGGCAACACGGCCAACACAGCCGGCAACGTGGGTGGAAGCGCCAACACACGTGTCGGGCCGCCAGCCTTTGCCGATCCCGCCGGCGATGACTACCATCTGACCGCCGCGTCGAATGCCGTCGACGCGGGCGTCGATCTCGGTGTCGCTGTCGACTTCGAGGGCGATGCTCGTCCACAGGGCGGCGGCTTCGACATGGGCTACGATGAGAGTCCCTTCACTGCGCCCGCGCCCCTGCTCTCCATCCGAAAGCTGGTCAGCGATGGCAGTCCACAAATCGGCGACGTCATCACCTACACGATTGTAGCCAGCAACGCTGGCAACGGCGCGGCCACGGGCGCAGTGATCTCGGACACGCTGCCGGCCGGCCTTACGTTGGTCGGCAGCTCGGTCAGCCTGACGCCACCCGGTGCGGGTCTCATTGGCCCACCACCCCATCTGGTCACCGCGCTAGCCATTGCTCCGGGAACATCGGTGACGCTCACCGTCCAGGCGACCGTGAACGTGGGTACAGGCGGTCAGACGCTCACCAACACGGCGCAGCTCACGGCCGCCCAAGCAGGGACGGTCTACACAGACTCGGCGGTCGTGACCGTCGACCAAGCGACGCCAGAAGAGTACAAGACCTTCCTGCCGCTGATTGTCCGGTGAGGCTCGTCGTCGACCCGACAAGCTTGGCAAAGAATGACGCGGTTTCTCCTGTCAAGGTTTGTGGCTGGGTGGCAGGGTGACAGGGCGACTGCTCTCTCAGCTCATCATGCATGGCGTTTGCCCCAGCAGTGGGCATAACGTGCCACGATCGGCAGAAGCTGATACAATCTGGACGCTTTGATCCAGGAAATGAGTACCTACGGGGGTGTGCATGTTCGTGCGTTTGATGGTCTTGAGTCTGCCGGTGCTGCTGGTAGCCGGATGCTCGCTCTTTGGCGCAACTGGTCCAGAGGCGACGCCCACAGCGGAGGTCGCCACAGAGGTCGCAATGGTGCCCACCTTCACGCCGACGGTTGCCGTTTCATCGCAGGGCGAAGCATCGGCTGTCGAAGTTACTGTCGAAGCTGCCGTCACGTCATCCCCTAGCGAGGTGGAAACAGCCGAGCTGTCGGTCCTCTTGCCAACGCCCACACCCCAGGAGAGCGGCAGCGAAGCACTTACTTCTGATGCGCCAGTTGGCGGCGAAGTCGATACGCCGCCCACCGATTCGACCGGCGCTCAGTTGGTGGTGGAGGGCGAGATTGTTAACGTTCGCCAGGGACCAGGGATCGCCTACCCGACAGTGGGGACGGCTGGCGCCGGCGATAGATACACGCTCACCGGGCGCAACGAGGCCGGCGACTGGTGGCAGGTCTGCTGCTTCAACGATACGCCAGGCTGGCTTTATGGTCCGCTCGTCGTGGTGCAACAGGCAGAAACAGTCGCTCTGGCGTCGAACATCCCGCCCGCGCCCACGCCAGTCCCCGCGGCCGTCGAAACGCCTACTGCAAGTGAACCTGAAGCGCCGCCAGAAGTTGCAGCGACTGAAGCGGAAGCCACGCCGTTACCAGCGGAGGAGCCGGCGGATCAACCTGTAGAGGCGCCGGCGCCAGCGGTCGTCGATAGCGGCACCGCCGGCGTCTTTGACCCGAACGCCCAGTATCACATCATTGGCTACCGCGTACTCGGCTACTATGAAAACAACGGCGGCATCTTCAACAACGGCGGCCAGCACATGATCTTCGTCAACGTGGTCGACGCCAACGGCAACGGCATTGACGGTGCAGTGGTCAAGAACGCGGTCGATGGCAACTTTCGGGATGTAGTGACCGGTCCCAAAGGACCAGGCCGCGCTGAGTTCGAGATGTTTGGCATGCCGAACAAACTCTATGTCGCCTCAGATCCGTCTGGACCCGTCACCAGTCAGGTCACCAATCAGATGGACACGGTCTGGCCCCACATCCCCGACATCGTGGGGCAGCTCGGCCCGGCGGAAGAAGAGTTCGCCATCTGCCCCACGGTCGACGACCGCTGTGAGCCGCCCTTCTACCACGCGCATTGGTCGTACGAAGTCACCTTCCAAAAGACGAAGTGACTCAGGCCGGCTCGTCCGGTCGCGCGGGGATATCGCGCGGGGATATCGTGCTGCGTTCGCACAGTGAGGCTTGCCGTCAACGAACCGCAGCACCCGCAGATTTGAGTGTGTTGAAGTGAGAACATCGTAACAAAGGGGAAGCAGCATGTTGATCGGTTCCCGATCTCATCGCCTCGCCTGACGACAGACCTCGCCTGACTATAGACAAAGAGAGCAACCACATGCAGCCTAAGCTACGCGTCAAAGAGATCGAACGTATCACCCTCCGCGTCCCGTACACGCCGCGCGTGCAGCCCTGGAACGCGCTGCTGGTCCATCAATGGCAGATCGTCGAACTGATCCGCGTGACCACCGACGACGGGCTGGTCGGCTATGGCGAGACGCTGCCCCATTACACCTGGGGCACGGTGCCTGACGAGGCGATTGAGCGCGTCAAGGGCGCAATCCGGTGGAATTCCTCGGCGATGACTCGTTGGGTGCGGGGTTGCAGATGGCGATCTACGACGTCGTTGGCAAGGCGCTGGAGGTCCCGGTTCACCGGCTGTTCAACCTGCCGCAAGTGCGCGACTGGTGTCCGATTGCCTGGTGGAACACGAAGATGGGGCCGGAAGATCTGGCCGAGGAAGCCAAGGACGCGTTGAGCCAGGGCTACATCTTCCACAAGTTCAAGACGCGCCCCTGGATCGATGTCTTTGCCCAGGTCGAAGCGGTCAGCGCGGTGACGCCGCCCCACTACCGGCTGGACCTGGACTGGAACAGCATGTTGCTCAACGTGGGCAACGCGACGCCGGTCCTGCAAAAGCTGGACGAATACGAACGGGTCTCGATCTACGAAGGGCCGATTCCCCAACGCGATGTGGAGGGATTGCGCGAGTTGCGCCGCAAGGTGGCGCATCCTATCGCACTGCACTTTGGCGTGCCGCCCTTTCCCACTGCGGTGCGCGAGGCGGTCTGTGATGGCTTTGTGATCGGCGGCGGTGTGGCCAATGTGCTGCGCCAGGGCACGCTGGCCGGCGAGTTCGAGAAACCCTTCTGGCTGCAACTGGTCGGCGTCGGGCTGATCACGGCATTGTCCGCGCATCTGGGTCGGTGCTGCCCTTTGCCCAGTGGCCCACCATCACCTGTCTCAACAACTACAGCGACAGCCTGCTGGTCGAACCCCTGACCATCCGGGGCGGCTATTTGGCCGTGCCCGATGGACCAGGACTGGGTGTGGAGGTCAACGAGGACGCGATGGCGCGCTACAAGATGGAAGCGCCGTACAAGCTGGAAGAGGAGCGACATATCTTGTCGGTGGTCTGGCCAGGAGGACGGGTGGTTCACTTTGCCAACATGCGCGACCATTGCTGGCCCCATTTCATGGCTGGCAACGACCCCGCGCAGGAACCGGGTGTGCGGCTGGAGGTGTGGAAGGACGACGGTTCGCCGGAGTGGAATGACCTCTACGCCCGAGTGATGAAAGGACCCGTCCGCAGCCAACGCTGATACCTGGAGGTCGAACGACATCAAGCAAGATCAAAAAAGCGCCCCGATCCCGCGGAATCGGGGCGCTTTTTTCGAGACGATCTCTAGAGCCTCAGTCGCATGATCGGCAAATGGATGCCGCGTTGCTCGCGTTCGCCGATCTTCTCGAAGCCGTGGCGCTGATAGAAACGCTCGGCATGGGCCGTTTCCAACACAATCTGCTCGCAACGCTCTCGCATGGCGATCTCAATCGCGTGGTCGAGCAGCCGTTTGCCCAGGCCGCGACGCTGATGCTGTGCGCCCACCACCAGCGTCGTGATGCAGAGCACACGACCGTCTGGCGCATGGCTTGCGGTCGGGTTTTCGTCAAGCGCCGGCTCGCGCAACGTGGACCACTTTTCAGTCGTCAGATAGCCGATCAGGAGAGCATCGCCGTTTTCGTCAGCTTCTTCCAAAGCCACGCAACCTGTTGGAAAAACCGCAACCCGCGCCGCGATCACCTCTGGGCTTTCATCCGCGCCATAGATGCCAAAGACCTCGCTGTCCAGCGCAATCATGGATGGCAGATCGGCCGTGGTCGCCGGACGGAGGATAGGCGCATCGTTCAGCGATGGTCCTTGCGCGGGCGAATATCCGTCGCGGCCAGCTCGCGCACCAGTTCGATCAGCCCTTCGATGGCTGCCTCCAAATACTGTTCGCCCTTCTCGCGCGTGGCTTTGGTGGCGTCCCCGCGCACGCCGCTTTCGGACATGGAACTCCACCACGGCATCAGGCTGGCGACCGAACCATCGGCGCGCTTGCCAGCCAGCAGATCGGTCTGAAAGCTGGCGGACAGCGTCGAACGTTCATCGACCGCCTTGTCCATCTGCACCAAGTCGGGGCGCAATGCCAGATAGAGCGCGGTCTCGTATTCGCCGGCATGGGATGCGCCGCCGAAGTCCGATTCACGCAGCGCCTTGCCGACTTCCCGCGCGATGCGCAGCCCCCATGGTTGACCGAGGCGCAGAGCACGC
>JAAUPU010000251.1 GCA_012032975.1 Caldilineaceae bacterium
ATCTGGTGATCGGTAGCCGCTATGTGGCAGGTGGAGATGTGGTCGGTTCCACACCGATGCGCAAATTCGTCAGCTACGCGGCCAACTGGCTTGCCCACATCCTTCTAGGTGTCACCACCCATGATTGCACAGCCGGATTTCGCTGCTATCGCCGTCGCGTTCTGGAGGCCATCGACCTGGACGCCATCTTCAGCAATGGCTATAGCTTCCTCATCGAGATGGCCTTCTATTGCCAACAAGCCGGATTCAAGATCGGCGAAACGCCGATCACCTTCGTCAATCGCACGCAAGGCGCCAGCAAAATCAGCAAGACCGAAATCTACAAGGCTTTCTACACGTTGCTACGCCTGCGCACCCCCGCGTTGCCCTGGGACCAGATGGTAGGCTGGTTCCAACCCAAGAAGCTGAAGCCCCGAAAATAGCCGAGGAAATAGCAAGGCAGAGCAACCGCCGGGACCGAGTGTCACTCCACAGCGGGCGCAACCTCGATCCAATCGACGGCTGCGGCCAGAGAGCGGCGGTCGCGGTTCAGGCTGATGCGCAAGAAGGCCTCGTCTGGATCGACGACAACGGCGGCGCTGCCCGGCTGTGCACCAGCGACGCCCGCAATCGCAAAATAGCCCCCCTGCAAAGCTTCCAGGCTCAGATTGCTCCCCACATGGCGCAGCGATTCCACCGCCTCTTCGCCCAAAAACGAAGTCGCATCGCCATTGCTCACGATCAGAACAGGCTGACCTTCCTCAATCGTCCACAGGAAATCGGCCAGGGCCTGGCTTTCATACGGGTTTGCGGTCGTGTCAAACCCGCGGCTCTCCAGCACCTCGCCGCTTTCTCGATCCAGCACTGTCACGTTGACGCCGCGGCGGCCAGCGGCGGCATCAATCTGATCGCCCGCGTCGTCGAACAGGGCAATAAATCCGCCGTCTGCGAATGCCTTCATGTCGGCGTCGATGGGCAGTTCCACGCCGGTTTCTCCAATGCTGCGGCTGCCACCGATCACCTCGCGGGGGATGGCGCTCTCGCCCCAGTGCAGCGTAAGCCGATTGAGACCATCCACCAAGAGGCCAGATGGCACACTCCAGGAAAGCGTCTGCCAATCATCCATCAGTTTTTGTGCGTCGAACGCCACATCGTTGACTTGCAAGGTCACCGATTGGGTGGGGTGGCCGGGGTAAGCAAACGGTCGCACGCGGAGCGCGACCCTGTATTCGCCGTCCGCCTTCACGTTACGCAGTGGCAGAAAGAGCCGGCTCTCAGCTGCCGTTGCCCAGTTGGCCGAGACGTCGTACACCTGGTCGCTCTCGGCATCGTCCCAGCCTTCACCGCGGTATGCAAATGTGCCCGCCGCGCCCATATCCAGGTCGAATCGATCCTCGCCAGACGGTTGGGCGACCCGGTACGCCTCGATGCCCTCTCCTGTCCAAAACGGTTGGGCTTCCAGCGGCAGCGTCTCCTTCACAAAACGCCATGTCGCTTCCCAACTGTCGGCATAGGGAAAACGCTGGGGGATGGGCGGATGGAGCACGACATACTCTGTGTTGTACAGAGCCATCAGCGCCCCGGCCTCGTTGCGGGCGGTCGCTAGCAACTCTTCCGACGGCGTTTGACCGGACTCGATGGCGGTCAGGGCTTGGAAAAAGGGAATCCGCTCGAAGTATCCCATTTTGAAGTCCGGCGCGCGGCTGATGTTGCCGCCCAGCATGGGCTTGCCGTGGGCCGTCTGATAGTACTGGAGCAGCGTCCGCTCCGCACCCAGGACGCCAAAACTGTTGCGCCAGCCCAGCGGCAGGTTCATCACGCTGACCGTTCGCGGATCCTGTGCGATCTGTTCGTACACCTCTGGAATGCGCGCATCCGAAAGCGGCAGCGGTGTGGTCAGATGCTCGAAAATGATCAGCATTGCAGCCACAACACCCAGCCCGAGCGCGATCGACGCCCACACCTGGGATGGCTGTTTTTCTCTGCGCCGCGTGCGAGACCAGACCCGCACGCGCGCCATCAACCAGAGGAGTCCGTATCCGGCAAGCACCGCCAGCCCCAGCATCAGCAACACGCTGTTGCGGTTGGGTGCGCGATTGGCCTTGATGATGGGGATGTAATGGAGCAACGCATAGGGCAAGGGGAAGGTGGCCTCCACGCCGTCCAGGTCGAAGCGGTACTGACCGTCGATCTGCAGAAATGGCCCCAAGGTGAAGAGAGCAAAGACGAAGCTCGTCCAGATCCAGATCGACACTCGACTCCGATAGGCCAGCGCGCCGGTCAATGCCAACAGCAGACTAAACCAGCCCAGGAAGACGGTGTTGAGATCGCGGAAGCCGGTCACCCCCAATTCCAGCGCCCGCAGTTGCACCCGGCGTAACTCGGCGACCAGATCGCCGCCAAAGAGTGGATGCAGCATTGTCGGCGTGAACCAGCCCAGCAGATCGGTGCTCAGCGGGATAGCCTCGCCCCAGCCCTTGAGGGAAAAGTCATCGGCCAGAAATTGGCCCACGACCGGAACGAGTATCGGCGACCAGAGCAAGAAAGCCACACCACCCAGGATCGACAATGCCGCGAGGGTCGATTTCCAGCCAACAGTTGCGACAGATTGACGCGAGTCCGCCGAACCGCGCAGCCGCTGCACGAGGAGCACCGCCAGCACGATCAGGGTGAAGATGGCGAGAAAGAGCGCCGTGATCATCTCGGCCAGACCATTGAAGGCGAAGAAGAGTCCCGCCATCGCCGCCGCTTTGTAGCGCACCTTGGGCCGCAGTCGCCCATCCAAAGCGCGCAACAACATCAGCGCGTAGAAGGGGATCCACTGGGTCGTCACCATGTCATAGTGGCCCAGCGCGCTGTAGATGGCCCGATTGCTGGCAAATGCGTAGAGGATGCCGGCGACGATGGCCGCTGCGACCGGCAGCCTGCGCTCATCGGGATACGCGCCGTCGCCATCGCGTAGCAGGTAGCGCATCAACAGAAAGACGCCATAGCCGCTCATCACTGTGCTGAAGAGCAGCGCCACATTGCTGCCAAAGGGCAGGTTGACGGCCCAGGCCAACGGCTGGGCGAACAAGGCGTGGAAGAAATTGTAGGTGTAGAGCAGCAGGTCAATGCCGAGCGGATACCAGATCAACTCGGTGTGCAGGGGTGAAGTCAATTCCTGGACCAGCGCCTGCTGGAGATACCAGATATTCCAGATGAAGGTGGATTCGTCGAACGCCCACTGGGGCACGCCGGGGACGTGGGTGGTCAAGAAGCGGACAAGGGCCAAGTTAGCAGCAGAGAGAGAATGGTGTAGAGACCAAGAGCGGCCAGGTGAACACGAAATCCGCGTGTCCGTTTAGTCATGCATCCCCCCAAAATGATCGGCTGAAACGACGCAGCAGTATATCAGAGTGCCCCGCGGATGTCCATTGGCGCGGCGCTTTGGGCGCCCCTCTCAGGCCGCCACTGTCTCCGATCTGGCCGAGTTGTTTGGCGTTCAGTCCGCGAGCGCACTATAATGCGCCGATGCGCGTTGTCATGGTGAGCAAGGCGTTGGTTTCCGGCGCCTATCAGCGAAAAGCAGAGGAGATTGCCAGCCGTGGGGTGGATCTGACCGTCCTGTCGCCGCCCTCTTGGCGGGATCGGCGCGGTCTGCAAACGGCGGTCGCCGAGCATGTCAACGGCTATCGTTTCAAGGTGATTCCGATCCGCTTCAACGGCAATTTCCATCTCCACTATTACCCGACCCTCGCCCAGGAGATCGAAGCGATCCAGCCCCAGCTCTTGCACATGGACGAAGAGCCATACAACCTGGCCACCTGGCTCGGTTTGCGAAGTGCCCAGCGCGCGGGAGTCCAGTCCACCTTCTTCACCTGGCAAAACCTTCACCGCCGTTATCCACCCCCCTTCCACTGGTTTGAACAGGCCAACTATCATCAGACGGCTATCGCGCTGGCCGGCAAACCAGGCCGCGCGATGTGTTGCGACGGCAAGGGCTACGACCGGCCAAATAGCGCAACGTCGTGCCCCAAATTTGGCGGTCGATCCAGTGCGCTTCCACCCCAGCGAGACGAAGCGCAGCGTCGAGGGTGCGCCGCTGCGCATTGGCTATGCGGGCGGCCTCTTGCCAGAGAAGGGCATCGATCTGCTGCTGACAGCTTGCGCTGGTCTGGTTGGCTCCTGGACGCTGCATCTTGTCGGCGAAGGGGACGAGGCTAGCCGGCTGCAACGGCTGTCGCGCAAGTTGGGGATCGAGGAACATGTCACCTGGGGCGGTCGGTTGAGCAGCGCGCGCATGCCAGCGTATTACCGCGGGCTGGATGTGCTGGTCCTGCCAAGTCGCAGCAGACCCAGTTGGAAGGAACAGTTTGGCCGCGTGCTGATCGAGGCGATGGCCTGCGCGGTGACAGTGGTCGGCAGCGACAGCGGCGAGATTCCCCATGTGATCGGCGATGCAGGCTTGACCTTTTTGGAAAACGACTCTGCCGACCTGCAACGCAAATTGACGCTCTTGATGCAGAATCCCCAGTTGCGCGGCCAGCTTGGCGCTGCTGGACGCGAGCGTGTACTCCAGCACTTCACCATGGCCACCATCGCAGACCGGACCGTATCGGTCTATTCGCGTCTGCTCTCGCTCTCCCCCTCTCTCCCGGTTCCCGCCTGATGCATGTCGCTGTCGATGCCCAATTGCTTCACAGCGCCGGCGCAAGCGACGATACAACCACCTATCGCAGCGCCGGCGTCAGCCAATACAGTCTGCAACTACTCCAACACCTGGCTGACCAGATCGCTGGTCAGGAGGGCTGGCGGCTCACGGCCTTTGTCAACGACCGCAGTTTTCATGCGGCGGGTATCGATCTGCGTTATTCCAGCCCGCGCCTCGCCCAGCCGCTGGCGCGCATCGCGTGGGAACAGACGCTGCTGCCTGTCGAACTGAGTCGCATGGATGCCGATCTGGTCCATGGATTGGTGAACGTGCTGCCGCTCACCACGACCCTCCCTGGCGTGGTCACCGTGCACGACCTGACTTTTCTGCGTTTGCCATCTGCATTCCCTACGATCAAGCGGCTCTATCTGACTCAGCTTTGCCGGGCCAGCGTCGAGCGGGCAAACGCTGTGATCGCCGTCAGCCAGCAGACCGCCGACGATCTGATCCACTTTTTTCGACACGCCGGTGGCCAAGCTCCATGTGGTGCCCAACGCGTGGACGGGACATTTGGGCCAGCCACCGCGGCGGCGAACGCTGATTTTCGCACCCGCAAAGGGCTGCCGGATCGATACGCGCTCTATGTCGGCACGTTGGAACCGCGCAAGAATCTTGTGCGGTTGGTGCGCGCCTTTGCGTCCTGGCAACAGCAGGCCAATCCAAGTGACCGCGGATTTGCGCTTGTCCTTGGTGGCGCCAAAGGATGGTTCTATCAGGAGATCTTTGACCTGGTTCGAGAGCTGGGTCTGGAGGAATCGGTGCGCTTTCCCGGGTATATTGCTGTGGAGGAATTGCCAGCCTGGTATCGGGCCGCCGAGCTTTTTGTCTATCCCAGTCTCTTCGAAGGCTTTGGCCTGCCCGTGCTGGAGGCCATGGCCAGCGGCGCGCCGGTCCTGTGCAGTCGTGCACCCAGCCTGCTCGAAATCGTGGGTGATTGCGCCGTGACCGTGCCGGCCGAAGATCAT
>JAAUPU010000252.1 GCA_012032975.1 Caldilineaceae bacterium
GCTCTCCCCCGACGAGCCACACGCTGTGACCACCAGCATGGCGATCAACAGACTACTAAGTATCAACAGAACTTTACGACTCATAGATTGTTCTCCTTTTCAACTAAGAACTTGACTACAAATTTGAACCGCACAATAACAGAGTCAGATGACCAGAGAAGCACGCGATACGCCTATCTTGCATCAGCATCTGAGGACAACCGATATGAAGCTTGCTGTCGTAGAACTTGCCAGCCGTTCACGAACATGGCTTGGGTCTGCACTTGTTTTACACTGGGGCGCGGAGATTATGCAAAATATTACATTTATTGTATCATGTGATGCAAGACATGTCAACACCAGGTGAAAAAGTTGAAAGATAGAACTTTGGTTCATCCACCGCTTGCAGCCCTCTGACAGACAACCAGGTGGAATCCTTTCCCTCTCCCTGAATGCTCAATGAGTCTCATTCCTGGATCTGTCCGCAGATTTGGCCCGCGACCGAAGCCGTATGTGCAATTCCATCACGCGTTTGATTCTGTAACGGGGTGACCTGAACACCCCGGCGGCATCAAGCGTATCTTCGTCCAGACCATAGACTGTGATCACCCTATGCCGGCAACCATCGAAGATGTCGCTCTAGAGGCGGGCGTCTCTACCGCCACCGTGAGCCGCGCCTTGCGCGGTCTGCCCAATGTAGCCCCTTCCACACGGGCGCTCATCATTCACGTGGCCGAACAGCTTGAGTACCATGTCAGTCCACATCTCTCCCGCCATCTATTGGGGCGAAAGAACATCGGCATCGTCATGCCGTTGGTGGACCAATGGTTCTTTAGCAAGGTGGCCTCAATAGCTGAAATCCAGTTGATGACCGCTGGCTGCGACGTCGCTCGGTACAGTATTTACAGCCTGAACTCCCAGCGTCGAATTCTCAAGCACTTGACATCCAGCAAGATGGTGGATGGCCTTATTCTTTCGACCCTGGCCCTTTCGGACGAAGATACGGAGATGTTACAAGGCGCCGCGATCCCTGTGGTAACCATCGAGACTGAGACCTCCATCTTCCCAAGCATCTCGATTGACAACGTAGCGGCCGCCGAGCTGGGTACCCGCTATCTGATCAACTTAGGCCACCGACGCATCGCGCTCATCGAGGGTCTTGACGACGATCCATTGCTCTATTCAATTCCCGAACAACGACGTCGCGGCTATGTCCAGGCGCTCGAAAAGCATGAGATAGAATATCGGCCTGAGTTTGAGGTGGCAGGCAACTATTCCTATGCAGGTGGCGCCGAGGCGATGAAGCAACTCTTTTCGCTGCCACGGCCACCTACCGCAGTCTTCGCGCTGTCAGACGAGATGGCGATTGGCGCGCTCAAGACGATCCGCGACACAAATTTGCGCGTACCTGAAGATATTTCGGTGATCGGTTTTGATGACAACGATGTTGCAGAGTATGTCGGGCTGACCACCATCCGCCAGCCGGTAGCCGAATATGGCGAACTTGCCGCCGGGCTCATACTTCAAATGTTGTCTAGATCTGAGGGAGATACAACCGAGAGTGTGCGCCGTCCCATGACCCTGGTTTTGCGGGCCACATCAGGTCCATGCGCCGAGGGACGTTAGGGATAGCTGGCCCGGTTTGTGGCATCGGAAAAGCGCTCGACACAGCGTTGCTCAACGCGTTGAGTCGGAAAACTACCCAGGTCTGCTTCCATCAGGAGTCGATATCCTCTTCTGCAAAAGCTTCGTCCGTTGACCCACCCGCGTGAGGCGGTCCAAACATCTCGACCAATTCATCCAACGTCAGCCACATGATGCGAGCGCCCGCATTGCGCAGATCCTGTTCTAGCTGTCGGCGCTTGCTTTCAGGCTCGCCCACGATGGTCACTTGATTGGCCTGGCGCGCCGCGGCCAAATCCTGCCCAACTGTGGGCTGCTCCAGTTCGATGAAGCGCAACAATGCCATCACCTGCGCGGGGCTTTGGGCGCCCGAGCCGATGAGCAGATAATGGCTGGATTCATCCTCTAGGCGTTCAACCCGAGCATCAACAGCGTCTTGTTCGCCGCTCTCTGAGCCGCTCTCTGCGCCAACCGCTAGCTCTGTATCAAGAGAGTCATCGACCTCGGTCGGCGTCTCTGCTGCGGATAGAATGGCCGGAATGATCTGCGGTTGAGTTGTGGCCGGCGCGACCTCCTCCGCGATGGGTTCGTCGTCAAATGCCGATACAGGCTCGTCATCGCCGAACAGCGCGTCCGTCACTGACAACGCCGACGATCAGCCTCTCCGGCACAGGACCCATCAGAATCCGCCGCCACGATCTCGTCGCTTCTGATCGGTGTACCATCGCTGCCCAGTGTCAGAGGGGTGGGCGAATCCGTCAAATTGCTGGGGAGCTGCTGACGGTGTACGCTTGCGCGCCGTTTTCGAGCAGCGGGCGCACCATATGCGATGCGCTCGCCACGGCCTGCTTGCGAAAGTCGATCCAGACCACCTCCAGACCGGTCAACTCCACATCCGTCCACACGCCCAAACCCTCCGGTTCGACCATGTAGACGCCCGGTTCCAGTGGGCTAAATTCCAGCGCAAAATCGCCATACTCGGGCTTGCTGCCGGTGCGCCGCGACATACCTTTCCAGTCATCCTTCCAGATGTGAACAGGTAGATCGCGCTGCCCCTCCACCTCGACGCGCACCACGCTATAGCCTGGCATCTCGCCGGCCAGGCTGACTTTTGCCTTCCAAGTCGTCAGCATAGGCGAGAAGATCACCTCCCAGCCGTTGCGTCCATCGACGGCCAGGTTTTCCAGCTGATATCCGCCTTCGACCTCAAGCGTGTAGGCGCCCGCCGGCAGCGCTTCGAAGCGAAAGCCGTCATCCATGCCAACGATCTGCGCTTGTTCATTTCCGGCCACGTCAAGGAGCCTTGCCATGCGCCCGGCAGAGGCAGGAGCGATGCCGGTGACACAGCTGATGCCCTGGGAATCTTCGATGTTGTCGCTCTCCGACAACGTCGGCAACACCAGTTCGAGGGCGACACAGTTGGCCCCATCCAGCGCGATGTCCGAACGGCTGGCCACCTCCTCGCGACCGACCACACCCACGCTGTAAAGACCCGGACCCAGTTCCTCGAATGCAAACGCACCGGCGGCATCGACCGTCACCTCGCGGCGCTGAGCTTGGTCGTCGAGGAGCGCAACCTGAGGCGCCCTGCCCTGGCCCAGCCCGCCGACTACATGACCGCTGATGGCGGAATGGTGGCTCTGGGCTGTGCTCTCCAGATTGGTGTGGACAAATTTGATCCACTGAACGGTCTTGGTGTCCACCCGCGCACGCGCCTCCAATGGCGCGCGATTGCCACTGCTGTCAAGGACTCCATCGACCGAGACGACATAGTGACCGGCTTCCAGGGGCGTGATCTCGCAGCCAAACTCCGCCCAGATCGGGCGCGCTGCCGGTGAGCGCTGGCTCGCTGTTCCATTCGACCGCTGTGGGCCTGCACCATCGCGCCCCGTTGACCCTCCACCGAACAGAGGATCGCACCGATCCCTTTGCTGTCTCGCGGGTCTCGACCCGTATATCCCAGCCGCCACAGCTAATTGACCTCGCGCGTGATGACGCCGTCCAGGGTCAAGCCGTCGATGCGGCTGCCCTGGCCCTGGACGCGGATGTTATAGGTGCCGAGGGGCAGGTCTACGAACCGGAAGCGCCCCGTGTCGCGCACCATGGTCACCCACTCTTCGCCATCTTCGCCGCGCAAAAGCACGACGACTGCGCCGGCGCCGCCAGCTACATTGCCCGAGATGACGCTCTTGCTGGCCATGCTGTCCACTTCGGAAAAGTCCAGGTTGAGTAGCATCTCATCCTGATCTGGAGATAGCTCCACCGGTTGGGTGAAGGTGCTGTTCTCGGCGCGGAGCAGATAATGGCCCGGCAGCAGATCTGGCATCACAAATCGGCTGTTGATGTCCAGCGATGCGCGGGCACATTCCGTGCCATTCTTCTCCAGGGTCAGCACCCGCCGCGATCCAGCGTTGGCCACGGTGCCGCGCAACACGATGCGTGCGCCGATCCTTCCGCCGGCCTGCCACCTGCGGACCACCTTGGGTTCCGCTTTGAGAGCGCGCACAATGGGCAATGTTCGGCCTGGCCAGCGTTGGCTGTACCAGGCATGGCTCTCCCACCAGTCGCTGGCGCTGTCCAACAGACCGTTTGCCAGCAGCCAGAAACCGGTGCAGAAATAGTAGTCGGGCGCCTGTCGAAACGCTGGCTGGCGCCCATCATGATGCGGCAGGCCTCCAGCGTCTGGGCCATATGCAGATCCGGCGTGGTGGCTGGATAGCGTGGGTCGATGTCCTCGCCGACCAGATAACCATTTTCCGTGGAGAGGATCGGGATACTGTGGCCGAGGTGGCGACGGTTGCGCGCGTCGAAATACTCATAGGCCAGCCAGCCGACCGCGTCATCCATCACAGTGGCGCCGGGGTTGCTGCGGTCGATGCGCAGACGGTTGACCTCGGCCAGCGTGCGCCCACGCCAGCCATCTTCTCCCCAAGGCTCTGCCGCAATCGTGCGATAGAAACGTTCGGTGAACGCGGCCCCCTCTTGGTTGCCGATGTCGTACGGATAGTCCAGCGGTCGGTTACGAGAGTAGTTGTGGATCGCCTGCCAAACCGGTCCGTTGAAGAGGTCGCGTCGCCCTCTGGCCACAATGCGGCCGACCAGATCCCAGCGGCAGCCGGGCGAGAGCGCGGGCACGGCAGGCATTCCGCCGCGCTCCAAAATGCTCTCCATGTTGGCGATGGTGTTGTCCACGACCAGGTCGATGCCGTTGGCCGGCACGCGGCCGCCCTTCCATTCAGAGTCCAGGTTGGGTTCGCTGTTGAACTCGAAATAGCGCACGCCGGCGCGGATGAAGGCGTCCAGTTGGACGATATCCTTGACGCTGAGGGTGCTGGGGTTGGGGCTGGGGTGATAGATGCGCACGATCGGCATGATGCCTTCGGAGAGCAGCAACTCGGAGAAGTCGATAGCGCCGTCATGGTTGAAGACCTTGACCCATTTGACGCCCAATGCCTTCATCTCGGGCAGCCAGAAGTCGCGAATCTTGCCCAAACCCACCGCAGACGCATAGCCAACCACCCAGTGCATGCCAATGCCTGTGTCGTTTGCCGGTCGCGGATACTCGTGCAGTTCCATCTACCTGTCAATTCCCCATGAATGGCCAAATCCTGGCGCATTGCACTGATTCTATCGCTGCACTGCAAAAAGGCGTTCAACCACGAATCCCAGAATGGACACGAATTTCTTCTCTGTGGGCCGACAAAGCAATTCGTGCTAATTCGTGAAATTCGTGGCAGAGAAGGCTATTTGCAGCAGAGCCATTATAACGATTTTGGGCCGAGATTGCGAACCCTGGTGTGATCGCTTTCAGATGCAGTTGTCTGTGTCGGTGATCGCCAAAACGGGCCGGATGAAGCAAAGCCAACTTTGGAGAGAACTTTTTGGCTCCCAGGGACATATACTGTATTGTTAGTCGAGCTTCGTTTGGCTACCAGATAGAAATGATTAGGTAAAGAGGTACGGGGATGCAGATAGTACAGTCGCTTGCCCAACGAGTATTGC
>JAAUPU010000253.1 GCA_012032975.1 Caldilineaceae bacterium
CTGTCGAGCCGACGGCCCTCGAACCGACGGAAACGCCAGCCACGACCCAGATCGATGTACCGACCAAAGCCGCCGAACAGATTCTGTTGCCGACCGTTACACCCACGCCGATACGGGATGCAGTTGCTACTCTGGGTGCGGTCGAGGTCGTGACCGAGACACTGCCTGCTGCTGGAGGCGTACTGGTTTCGCCGACGCCCGCGCCATCCGCTGAACCCAGATTGACGGCCGACACAGCGCCGCCAGTCAATGTGGCGGAAGATGCTGAAGCCGGCGGTGATGGCGCGCCCGTGCCGGAAGATTGCCAGTGACTGGCTTTTCGACTTCAAGCCTGGGCTGGCGCATGCCAACGGTGCTGGTCGCCATCTTCCTGGGTGTGCTGTTGCTGGGGTTGGCGGATCGGAAACGCAGGCCTTAGGCGCGGCGCAATCAGAAGCCAACCGAACACAAAAAGGAGCTTGGGCATCCAAATGCCCAAGCTCCTTTTTCTTTGGCGGGCAGACTGTCAATGAGGTTGGCTCAATAGAGGTTGTCGGTCAGGCCTGGCTCCAACTCGTCCAACACATAGTGGCGAGCGGTGGTCTCCAGCCGCTTGTGACCCAGTGCTTTCTGCGCCTGGCGAATGTCCTTGCGGGCCAGTTGTGTGCCGACAAAACGACGAAAGTCGTGGGGTTTGACATTGGTCAGCCCAGCTTCAGAGGCATATTTTCGCACGATCTGCCAGACCGCCACGGCGGAGAGCGGGCGATCAGAGGCGCGTTGGCCGCGTCCGTCAAAGGCTGTAAAGATGTAGTCACTCTCGACGGGCCGCACCTCCAGCCAGACAAGAATGTGTTCGTATGCCTCCCGACTCAACGGCGCCTCGCGCGGCTCGACATCGTTCTTGCCCCGTACTAAGACCACATAGCTCGAACCTTTGGGTCGGATCTGTTGAGGTTTCAGATCCGCCAATTCGCCGACGCGCAGCGCGCTGCCGGCAAGCGTGGCCAGCATGGCAGTGTCCCGGACGCCGATCAATCGCGACAGGTCGGGCATTTCGCATAGTTCTCGCATTTCCTGAGGTTCGATGCGCACCCTTGCATTGGGCTTGATCCGCTCCTTGAGCGCAACCGCCTTGACGCCACGGATCAACTCAAAGGCTGCCGCGACCTCATTTTCGAGATAGCCCTGCGCTGCCCCCTCGCGCATGAGCCGCTTGACCGCGCTCAACATACGGTTGATGGTGTTGGGGCTTTTGTCTGTCTCTTGGGCCAGATGGGCCCGCCAGCGCGCCAGGGTGGCCGAGTCGACCGCTGCGGCGAACGTGCCGGCATAGTCCAGATAGGCGGCAAAGTCGCGGCGATACATGGCAATGCTGGAAGGCGCAAGCTGGCCGGCAAGGATCGAGGCATCGAAGGGCTGTGGCATGACTGCCTCGCGCTGTGCAACCCGCATCGGCGTGGTGTGAACTGGGGGGCAGGGCATTTGGGTCGGTAGACATGGATTCCTCACTTTTTAATTAAGCTATTGATAGGTGAAGTATACATGACCGACCCGGCGTTGTCAAGAGGGAGCGACGGGGTTTGGCAATTGTTGCTTGGCCGCCCAGAGTGCGGCAAATTCATAGGTGTCAGCCTTCTGGGCTTGCGCCAGCAGGTCATTGACTACATCGGGCGGCATCGACTCCGTTTGTGGCGCGATCTGCTCCTCAATCCACGATTCGGAGAGGCCGGAAGCAGAAGGGGGCCACTTCTTTAGATGTCCAAAAGCCGTGATGGCTTCCTCGATCTGCCCGGTTCGCGCCAAGAGCAACACCAGCGGGCGCAGACCCAAGAAGATCCGATAGTCCCGATGGCGAGAATTGAGACGCAGGGAGGCCGCTGTCAGTTGACGCGCCTTGGCGTAGTCACCCTGCATCAGAGTGGCAGCGGCCTGCAATGCATAGACAACCGCCAGTTCGTGCCCACGCGCCGAGGCGCCCAAAATCTGCTCGGATTCTCGCGATCTCGATTCGGCCAGCGCATACGCGCCGGCGGACAGGTCCAGCGAAGCGAGCATGAGCTGGCTCCACGCAACACGGATCGGCTGACCCAGTCGGCGCGCCAGTGCGAGTCCCTTTTCGCCTATCGCTTGGGCCTCGTGGTGTTGACCGATGCGGCCCAGGAGCATGGTCAATTCCTGGTAGATGTTTGCCAGGCGCGAAGCGTCGCCCAAATCCTCAGCCAGCGCCTCCGCCTGATGCAGCAGCGTCAAGGCCTCGTCGGTTGCGCCCTCAAAATTCAGACACTCGGCCAGGATCTGGGCGCTCCAGGCCATGCCGGCGTGATCCCCCATCTTGAAGTAGAGGTCGTAGCTCTGCCTGGCCAATGGCACCGCCTCTTGACCCTTGCCCGCGTTGCGCAGCAGGATCGCCAGCCGATGCAGGGAATGGGCCTGGCTGCGTCGATCGCCGATTTCCTGTTGCAATTCAAGAGCCTGTCGAAAATGGGTCTCTGCCGCGAGGTAGTTGCCGTCATCGGCGTCGGCCTGGGCCAACCCACTCAGGCTGCGGGCGATGCCCCACTTGTGCGAAATCTGCCGATAGAGCGCCAGACTTTGCACAAAGCCAGCGCGGGCCTTTCATCGTCCCCAGGAAGTCGCCTGTATCCCCGCCTGTAGCCAGGCGAAAGCCCGTTTTACCACCAAACCCTCCTCGGCTTCGCTCTCACTCTCACCCTCCAATAGGCGGAGTGCTTCTTTCAGTTGCTCGACAGCATCGTCCGTCTTGCCCTGGGCAAATGCGAAGACGCTGCACCAGGTAAGCGCCTCTCCCAGCAAGATGTGCGCGACCGCGTCATCCGCCGCGCGCAACGCGGAGACCGCGATCTGAGCGCCAGCCACCCCATCCTGGAGCCGGCCCAGCCACTCGTAGAAGCGGCCCAGCCCATCCATGGACATCTTGACCAATGGCCACTCCAATTGATCGATGGCCCACTGCCAGGCCACGCGCAGGTTTTCGGCCTGCGGTTCTGCTCTGCCGATGGCCTCGATTTGGCGAGCGCCGAGGAGTTCTATTCCAAGCGTCTGGGCGATGGTGCAGTAGCGCACACTGTGGCGGCGACGCACGAGCGCTTCTTGAACCGGGCTGTCGGCCAGCTTGCTGGAAGCGAATTGTCGCACCATCTCGTGCAGCGTGTAGCGGTTGCGCACGCGGTCGAAGTGGATGAGCGATTTTGCCGCCAAACCGCTCAGTTGACGCATCGTCGCGCCGCCCACTTCCTCCGCAGCCGCCCGCGAAAAGCCACCTCGGAAGACTGAAAGCGCAGCGAAGAGAGCCTGCTCGTGCTCGTGCAGCTGTCGCCAAGTGGCGTCGAAGACAGCGTGGATACTGCCTGGCGCGCGGCGCGCACGCGTCACCGGCGAGGATGCTCAGACTGCTGCGTAGCTCCGCCACAATCGCATCCAATGGGAGCACCTCTACCCAGGCAGCCGCCAGTTCGATGGCCAGCGGCATCCCTCCACAAGTCGGCATATCTCGACGGCTTGCGCACTGTTTTGCTCGGACAGGTCAAAGCCGGGCGCGGCCCGTTGTGCGCTCTGCACAAACAGCTGAACGGCGGCGGACGCTTGCGCCGCCGACCCTCGGTCTGCATCGCCCTGATCCAGACCGAGGATGGGAAACACTTGCTCGCCAGGCAGACGCAGCCGTTCGCGCGATGTGACGAGAATCTTCACGCGCGGGGCCATCTGCAAGAGCTCGGCCAGCAAGTCGGCGCTTTCCACCAGATGCTCAAAGTTGTCCAGCAAGAGCGCCATCTCCTTCGCGGCCAGATAGTCGACTAGCTGCGCCTTGGGCGCCCGGCGGTCGCCGGCTTGAAGGGCCAGACCGATCCCCTCTGCGATTGCATTGACGATCTGTTCCGGTCTCGACGCGGTCGCCAACTCCACGAAAAAGACGCCGTGAGAAAAGAGCCTCGCATCGACCAGCCGCTGGCCGGCAGCCAGCGCCAGCCGGGTCTTCCCCATGCCGCCCAGCCCCACAATCGAGACAAGCCGGACGCCGTTCGATGTGAGCAGGTCGTTCAGTCTCTCCACGTGGGCCTCGCGGCCAACCATGGGCGTTAGTGCCGACGGCAAGTTGTTGGGACTGGGCGCATCTGGTGCGGCTTGCCCGACACGGTCCGTTCGTTGCCTCTGCGTACCCCCGGCGACCTCGTTTCAGCGCTTCCGCCAGCAGGACTGTTTCGTCGCTGGGATGGGCCTTCAGTTCGGCATCCAGGATGCGAACGCAACTGTCGTACTGTCTCAGAGCAGTCACAGTATCGCCCACGGCTGCGTAGAGTTGCATAAGCGTGCGGTGCGCTTCCTCGTGGGCAGCGTCCAACGCCAACATCCGGTGCGCATCCTGGATGCCATGCTCCAGATCGCCGCGCGCCAAGCCATCGTTTGCCAAGTCGGCCAATGCGCCGAGGGCAAGACGGCGATAGTGGCCTCTTTGAACTGTCAACCACTCTTCAAAGAGGGCGGCGTCATTCGCGCGAAAATCGCTGAGAAACTCGTCACGATAGAGATAAACCGCCTCGCGCAGCGCTCTCGCGCATTAGGATCGACCGGTACCCCGCCTTGTAAACGCTGGCACGCCCGCTCGAAGATATGGGCATCGATCCAGATCGTGCGCTGGCGGTTGACCGAGACAGTTTGCCGGTCGGCGAGGATGTGATCGCCCACGGATTGGCGCAGCTGGACCAGGGCCTTGCGAAGGCTCGTACGGGCCAATCTCTCCGTGCTATCGGACCAGAGCAGCCCAGCCAGCAGTTGTCGATCTTGGGCGCGTGCGGTCACGCCCAGATAGACCAGCAGCGCTTGGGCCTTCTGCGCGGTGAGATCGACGCACGACGTGCCGCCAACCTCGATCTGCAACGGACCCAGGACGGATAGCTTTAGCTCTGCCGCCTCGAACACAGACCTCGACTCCTCTTTGACTTCTGGCATGTCTACCTCAGGTTCGGACTCAGCCCGGCATGACTTTTGACACGCGTGATTTGTTGGTGAGCGAGCGAGCGGGACGACTTCGATTATACGCCAAGTGCCTGTGCGGTTCAATCGAGACGAAACACTCACGCCAGCAGGCACGACACATAAGTAGTCGCGACAGAGTCACGCATCTTTCACGGTAGGGTCGCGCTACGATCCTATCATGGCTTTAGGTCCACAACCGGACCAGGCGCGCTGGGCAAACCGGGAGTACCTGGGAGCAGGGGGCAAGATCGACATGTTTGGGAAAAAGAAGCTGGCTTTGGAATGGCAGATGGTCGATGACGAGCCGACATGGCAGCGATTGTCGATGCAGGATATGGGCGAGAAAATCGGCACGACGACGGCAGTCGGCAAAAGTACGCGAAACCATCAGCACGTCCACGCCAGACCGCCGTACGCACCGGTGCGTCGGAGAACCGATCCGCGCCGATGCGATCGTAAATCCCGACTGCGTCGGCGTATGCAAGCGCGGTCTGTTCTGTGTCATCCAAACCGAGCGCATAGCTCGCGATCAACGTAAGGGCCAGCGCGTGCAGCGCCGTGTCGGAATCAGCGCCCCCTGCAATCGAGATGGCAATGGCGCGCCGGAGGTACGCAATAGC
>JAAUPU010000254.1 GCA_012032975.1 Caldilineaceae bacterium
TGGACTGGCCCCGCACCAATGCGCCCATATGATACGCTCAAACATCCACGTCGTTGGCGCGCATTTATGGAGTACGGCAATGGCATTGTTGGCGATTATGTGCGTTCACATGCTGGATATGACGCGCTGGATGCTGAACCTGGGCTGGCCGCAACGCATTTCGTCTTCCGGCGGCATACTCATAGACAAAGCAAGCAAGGCAAATATCACCGACACACAAACTGCGACGTTCGATTTCCCTGATTTCCCGGTCATCTGGCAACATCGCAGTTATGGGCATCCGCCTGATCCGCAGTATCCGTGGGGCATGACGATTTACGGTGATAAAGGCACGCTTAAAGCTGGCGTGATGAGCTATGATTTTATCCCGATGGACAAGAACGATAAGCCCATTCATAAAGACGTGACCTACGAATTTGAGCAATACCCGATTGATCGCACGGAGAAAGATTTGGAGCGTCACGTAGCGCCAGCAATTCGCGGCCATATGCGCGACTTGCTCCGCTGCATTGACAATCGCAGCCGTCCGGTAGCCGACATCGAAGAAGGCCATATCTCTTCGGCAAGTTGCATCCTTTGGGCGCCATCCCCGCATCCTTTCTCTTTGGTGCGCTGTTGGTGGGGGCCGACAAGATGCAGCGCACGGTGCAAGTGCCCAAACTGCGGCACACGCTACACCGTGCCCGTCTTTACCATCATCGACTTTGGCGCCAACCCTGAGTTGAAAGGCGCACTGTTGGGCGGACAGATCAACGTAGCATCCTGCACCTCTTGCGGCGCGGGCGGCGCGCTCAACGCACCGTTGCTGGTCAACGATCCAGAGAATCAATTTCTTGGCGTCTATGCGCCCGCGGACCCGCGCAGTGGCGACGCTGGGCGGCAGAAGATCATCGGCGAACTGACCCAGACCCTGATGCGCAAGTTGCCCAAGGAAGAACGCCGCGGCTATATGTTGCAGGCGAAACAATTTCTCGATTGGCAACATTTTATGGAGGCGATCTGGGGCACGGAAGGCGTCACACCGGAAATGCTGCGCCGCCAGCGAGACCAGGGTGAACTGTTGCAGCGCCTCATGGGGCTTGCCAACGATCCATCGGCGCTCAAGATCGCGGTCGAACGCGGCCTGTCGCTTGTCGACCGGGAGTTCTTCTCCCTGCTCGAACAGTTCATGATGATGGCCCGATCGCAGGGGCAGGCAGAATCGGCCCAGGCGCTGAACAAAATCCGCACCTACCTGCTCGATTCGACAGAAACTGGCAAGCAGGTCAAGGCCCAGCAGGAGCGCATTCGCGGAATCCTGGGTGGAATCAATGCCTCCACCACCCGTGAGGAGATGCTTTCCATCGTCGTGGACAATTGGAAGACCGAAGACGGTGAGCAGGTCGTGGGTGCGCTGGCGATGGCCGCGGCTCCGCTGCTGGACTATCAATTCCTCATGTTGTTGGCCGACCGCATCGACCAGGCTGAGGAAGATGAGCAAGAGCAATTAGAGTCGCTGCGCGAATTTCTGCTAGAGATTCAGGAAGAAGTCGCCGCCAGCCAACAGCAGCGACAGCAAGCGTCCTTTCAACACGTCCAGGCGCTCTTGCAAGAAGTGCTCCAGTCCAACGACACACTGGCCACGTTGCAAGCCCACGCAGATGACGTCGACGAGCTCTTCCTCTCTGCGTTGGCCGCCAACATCCAGGCCGCCGAAGAGAAAAAAGCGACAGCAGCCGCGCGGCGGATGCGCACCATTTACCAACAGGCGCTATCGGTCATGCAGGAGAACCTGCCAGCCGAGCTACGTTTCCTGAACGAATTGGTTTCTGCACCCGACCAGGCCACGACGCGCCGCCTCTTGCAGGAAAACCGCGCTCTTGTGACCAAGGAGTTCCTCGAAGCGTTGACGCCACTCGAGGAAGAGATGCGCGAGGCTGGCCGGGAAGAGATCGCCAACCGCATCAAATCCGTGCGCGGCCAAGTCGCGCTTATGGTCTAGCGAGATCGGCTCCCAATGATGGCTGAACCTGAGAAGACCGCGCCCGCGGATTCCACCTCTTCTGGATTGGCTGCCGAGATCATCACCACCGGCAGCGAGATCTTGCTTGGCGAGATCGTCGACACCAACGCCGCCTGGATCGCTCAACAGCTGCGCGATGCTGGCGTCAACCTCTACTTCAAGACCACCGTGGGCGACAACGAGGCCCGTGTGCGCTCGGTACTGGAATTGAGCCTGAGCCGTAGCGACGTGCTGATCGTTACCGGCGGCCTCGGACCCACAGTGGATGACATCACCCGCAACGCGATCGCGGCAGCGACCCATCGCCCGTTGTTGCTTCATCCAGGCGCGCTGGAGACGCTTCAGCACGCTTCGAGCGTTTCGGCGTGCAAATGACCGACAACAACCGCCAGCAAGCGCTGATCCCAGAGGGCGCCATTCTGATCGAAAATCCGGTCGGGACGGCGCCCGGTTTTATTGTGGAGGACGAACGAGGCGTCGTCATCGCGCTGCCTGGCGTGCCGCGCGAGATGAAACACTTGATGGCCGAGACGGTTCTCCCCTATCTGCGCAAGCTCAGCGGCGACACCGGTGTGATCGTGCGGCGCGTGCTGCGCACGGTTGGCATCGGCGAAAGTAGCATCGACCATCGCATCAGCGACTTGATGCAACTCTCCAATCCCAGCGTGGGTCTGGCCGCCCACACGGGCCAGGCTGATGTGCGCATCACCGCGCGCGCCGCCGCCCGCACAGTTGCCGATGAAATGCTCGACCAGATTGAAGCCGAGATTCGTTCTCGGATCGGCGAATTTATCTACAGCACGACGCCCGAAGAAACGGTCGAGACGGTCGTGGCGGCGGCACTGCGCGCAACGAATGCCAACGTGGCACTGTTGGAGACAAACACCCAGGGCGCGGTGGCCAGACGACTGTCAGCCGGGGTCGAAGCTGGCGCCGAGAACCCGGTCGTGGCTCATTGGCATGTGAACCTTGATCCGGCTCCGCCCGCACTTGGCGAGCTTTGGCGTGAGATACGAGAGCGTCAAGAGTTCGACGAGGCGCTTGCGGAGCATGTCGCCAGTCAGCTTCTGATTGACAGCGGCGCACGATATGCCGTCGCCATTTTGGGCGCTGCTGGCGAAGACCAGGGCGTCTTTGGACGCGCCCGTGGCGTTACCTGGTTTGCCGTGGCCGATGGCCAAGGCGTGGTGACCTCTCAGGCACGATATGGTGGCAGCGACGAGTTTACCACCGTTCGTCTCGGCAACCAGGCATTGGCCCTGTTGTGGAATCGGCTGCGCGCTCCTTAATCGGCCTTCTCGATCAGGCCAACCACCTCAAGCAGTTGCCGCGCACGGGCTGGCTGCTTGCCGGGCTGGCCAACGTGGAGTCGGTGGCGGACCACAGCTTTTCGACAGCGCTACTTTCCATGTTTCTGGCTGATGGGATCAACAGGGGGTGGGCGGAGCAGGGCTTGAGTCAGCCACTCGAGGTCAGCCGTGTATTGCGGCTGGCGTTGATCCACGATTTGGCCGAGGGCGTATTGACGGATTTGCCCAAGCGCAGTAGCGAATTGTTGGGTGCGGACGTCAAACATGATGCCGAGCGCGCGCATTGCGCAGATGGTGGCCGATGTGCCCAATCGGGATGAGATTCGGCTGCTTTGGTCAGAGTATGACGCGGGGAGTACTCCAGAGGCGCGCCTGGTGCGCGATGCCGACAAACTGGAAATGGTGCATCAGGCGCTCTGCTATAGCCGACGGGGTCAAAAGAATCTTCTGGAGTTCTGGCAAGGCCATCGCTGGAACTATGCGCTCTGTGCGGCCCTCTTCGAGGAATTGTTTGCAGAATTTCAAGATGTCGCCCGATAGACGGCACACAGCACACACGGCGCATCGGTGGCATGGACTCCTCATTGTGTCGCTTTCCGTGTGTCGTTTTCCGTCATTATTGCAGCTCTGTGTTCATGGGAAATCTGGCGTTATGGTGAAGTGGTCACGTCTCTTGCTGTTTGTTCCGCTGATGGCAGCGGTCCTTTTGGCCGGTTGCGGCCAGCCAGTCTTTGTCGGTTTTTCGGCTGCATCGGCGGCTGATGCGTTTCCCGCAGTCGTCGAGACCAAAGACCCGCCCGCCATAGCGCTGAATGGTCCGGTGCTGAATCCGACTGGTTGCTCTGGCCGATTCACTGGCCCCAAGCGCGCCTCCCCCGGTCCTGCAGACGGTTTCCGGCCCGCCTTTTCTCTGGTCTCAAAGCGAGAACTATCTTGTGCTGGGCACCGACCGACGCTCGAATTCCGGCAACTGGCGGACGGATACGATCATTGTCGTTGGGCTAGATCGCGCCAATCGACGCGCGGCCGTGCTCAGCATCCCGCGCGATCTCTACGTGGAGATTCCTTCGTATGGGTATGGTCGCATCAATCAGGTCGACTACATCGGCGAGCAAGTTGCCCCCGTAGAAGGCGGCGGACCCGCATTGGTCTCCACCGTTCTCTCCCAGACGTTGGGCATTGCCACCGAGAACTGGGTCCGGTTTGAGATGACCGGTTTCAAGTCGGTGGTGGACGCGGTGGGCGGGGTTGATGTTTATCTGGACTGCCCCTTCTATGAGCCGATCTTCGACCTGGACACCAATACCTGGGAGTATTTCACATTGCCAGCCGGGGAGAATCACCTGGACGGCGAGGCTGCGTACTGGTTCGTACGTCTGCGTCTCCGGGAGAGCGACATCGGTCGCGGCCAGCGCCAGCGTCAATTCCTCTGGGCGCTGCGCGAAAAAGCCACACAGACCAACCTGATCCTGCGTTTTCCAGAGCTTTGGTCTGCGTTTCGAGACAGCTTCACCACCGATCTGAACCTGCTGGAGATGATCGAATTGGGGCAGGTGGCGGTGAGTCTGGATCCGAGTAACGTGCGCGCAGGCGGTATCACACTGCGCGAACTGGAGAGTTACACGACCGAACAGGGGGCGTCCGTCCTGCGCATCGCTGACCCCGACCGGGTAAGCGCCGTCATCGAGGGCATCTGGAATGCCTCTGCAATGGCCGACGCCTACCGACAGGATGCGACCAGATGCGCGCAGGTTCCAGAGGGAACACCCTACCTCACCGACATCGCAGCCGCGGACCCAGCCAATGTCGTTGCCCCCGCAAACGGTGGGACGCCCGCAGACGGTGGGACACCCGTGGACGGTGGGACACCCGTAGACGGTGTGGGCGGCGCGCCTGAACCATCGCCAGATGCGGTGAACAGCGCCGAACCGGCCACTCAGGACGGCGCGGCAGAGGCTGCCCCCGCGGTCGGCGGCGGCTAAATCTTCGAGCCTACGCCGCCTTGACCCAGTACTCTCGAATGAGGTCGGCGCTGGCAAGCAACCAGCGCCGATGTCCGAAGATCTCCAGCGTGATCGTTCCGTCGTAGCGGAAACTCCTCAGATCGCGTAGCTCCTTCTGCAAGTCGATTCCCCCCATACGCGGTGCGCCAAAGGGCAGATGGTCGTCCGCAGTGCCGTCGTTGTCGCACATATGCACATGCACCAACCGTTCCGCCAGCGCAAACAGGTAATCGCGCGTCAGACTCTTGGCAGTGTTGATGTTGCCATGGCCGACAT
>JAAUPU010000255.1 GCA_012032975.1 Caldilineaceae bacterium
GGTGTAGGGCTGGAGGGGTTGTCGATCTGACTGGCGCGACGACCACGCTGCGAGGCAAACATGAAACGACCGCCGGTGACAGGCAAAATTCCTGTCACCGGCGGTCGTTTCAGTTCCAGTTTATTTGGCTGCGCCTCGATGCGCACTGAAGGGTAGATGGACAACAGCACTGCATAAAGGCATCCAGCCACGAATTTCCTCTCTGGGGCTGACAAAGCAGTTCGTGCCAATTCGTGAAATTCGTGGCAGAGAAGGCTCTTGGCAGCAGAGCCATAGATTATCCCGGAAACGCCCAAATGCCTGTGTAAGTCTGGAACCGGAGCGATTTGGTGATGCTCAATGCCTTGATGATAATGGAGTGATGATGATGTCAGATCGCTGATGTCAGTGTTGGTTGGTCAAGTTTCTCCAGGAATCCCTATGCGAAAGTGGACCACGCGGCGATATCTTCTTTGGGTCATTGCAGTGGTCGCAGTGACCGCGACCGCTTACTGGCTTTACGCGAATTTCAACCTGATTGGACCGAGTGAATTCACCCTCGCCACCGGTCGCGAGGGCGGCGCCTATTATGGATATGCCGCTGACTACGCGGCTCTGCTGGTCGATGACGGTGTCACGCTGAAGATTCAACCGACAGCGGGTTCGGTGCAGACGCTGCAACAATTGATCGCGCGCGAGATTCCCGTCGGTTTCGTTCAGAGCGGCACGGCGCAGGAAATGGACGATACGGATCTGACCGGGCTATTTTCGCTGGGCAGCCTTTTCTACGAACCACTTTTTGTTTTCTATCGCCAGGACGCATTCTCGCAACCACTGGAATATCTTCTCGATTTGCGAGGTCGCACAATCGCGATTGGCGAGGTGGGCAGCGGCACCAATAAACTGGCGCGCTTGCTCCTCGCGGAAAACGACATCACTGAGGAGAACACGACCTTTGTCGAAGTGGCCGTCTCGGAGGCGCACCAACTCTTGCGAGACGGAACGGTCGATGCCGGGTTTTTCGTCCTGGCGCCCAAGGCATCGGTGCTTTTCGATCTGTTGTTGGACCCAGATCTGGAGATGATGAGCTTTCGACGCGCACCCGCCTACGAAGCCCGTTTTCCCTACTTGACCGAGTTTGTCGTGACCGAAGGCACCGTGGATTTGGTCAGGAATATTCCGTCCGAGAGCAAGACCATCCTGGCTACGACAGCTACACTGGTCGGCAATGAATTACTTCATCCTGATTCGGCTCGCCAACTTTTGACCGCTGCCATCACCGTACATCAGGCAGGCGGCTATTTTGAGCAAGAGGGAGAATTCCCATCCGCTACCAATACAGAATTGACCGTGCCTCCCCAGGTCGCAGATTTCCTCGAAAGAGGACCAACCGATCTGGAGAAGTATTTGCCTCTTTCGTTGGCATCTGCGTTGGAACGCTTCATCTTTGTGGTGGTGCCGGTGATCATCATTCTGTACCCGCTGCTGCGCGGCGCGGGGCCTGCGTTCAACTGGGTGTTTCGCTATCAGATCTACCGATGGTATCAACGGCTGCGCGCCGTGGAAAACCAGCTCTATGAGTACTCGCCCGAAGAGCTGGATGAGGCCATCCGGCAGATGGAGGAATTGCAGCAATATCTGACGCGGCGGATTCGCGTTCCCCTCTTCTATCAACAGGATTTCTACAACCTGCGTCTCCATCTCCAACTGGTCATCAACCGGCTCAAGCAGCGGCAGGAGCAGCTGGCCAACCAAGCGCGGCCTGACGGCGATGGCGTTGAGTCTGAGCAAGTCGAACCGCCCCAGACCATCTGAAAAGACGCCGAGCTTCTGACAGAAACTCGGCATCGGGCCGCCCCACTTCGTGTTGGGCAAAGCAGTTCCTCACACAGGCATCTTGCGGGCGGTGTGGGCGCGTCCAATGCGCGCCGTCTCCTCACGGTGACCGCCGACGATGCGCACGCCTGCATCGATCCTCGTGCGCACCTCCTCCGCCGTGCAAGATTCCAGGAATGCGACGCCATTGGCGAGACAGGCCGCCAGCACCCGCTCGCGCACGGCCTCCATCTCGGCGGGGAACGGGCGCGGCAGCTTGAAGTAGCCAAGCGACAGGCTGAGATCGCCAGGCCCCATCTCGGCGAAGCCGATGCCAGGGACACTCAAGATCTCTTCGATGTGCGGAATGGCCGCGGCCGATTCGATCTTGAGACCCAGCAGCAGTTCACCATCTGGGTTCAGCGGCCAGGGGTCGGCCCGACGCAGATATTCGTCCCGATCCATTCCCCACGCGGCCGCGGCCGACGGCTCTGAACCGACGCCACGGCGACCCTCGGCAAGCCCCTCTCCAACGCCAATGCGGTTGATCGGATAGCGGCAGCTTTCCACAAACGCGGCGACCGCCTCGGCGGATTCGGCCTGGCAGAGCAGGATGCCGTGTACCCCCGCGCCAGGATCTGGCGGAATTGCCAGGCGTTGTAGCGCACCATGTCGGTCGTTGTGCCCTCGACCGGCGCCTCGACGATCACCGTCGGTGTGCGATGGCCGCTGCGGGTGGGTCCACCGTCGATCAGGCCCCGCATGTACTCGTCCAAGCCGGCCATGTTAAAGGCGCCATGCTCCATGCCCACGTTGATATAGTCGGCCCAGGTGCCTGCATCCTCAAGTCCTTGTTCATAGGTGAGGACATGGCCAGTATGGCCACCGACGTAGTACAGAGGCTCATCCTGGGATAGCAATTCGATGGCGCGGTTGAGACGAGTGGTCATGGCATTCTCCTGAATTCTTCTAAAGTTGTGGGCATTCTGTTTGGACGAACGTGGTGAATCGCGGGCTGAATTCAGCCCGCGATCGATTCTACCCTGCGGATTGCGATCTGCCAATCCATCTGTCTACAACGGTCCCGCTTTGCCTCGGATATGGGAATGGGGCCTCGCCGAACCGCGGCTGTGCTATAATGTGGACGTCCAACAGACGGGAATTCCCCTCGCGTCGTTTGACCTATCGCCAATCTCAAAGCTAATCGTCATCCTTCCCCACAGCACGACAGGTCCAAATCACCGAGGTCATGAAATATATGGGATCCATCCGCGGAACGACAGGGGCATTGGCAATCCTGATCGTGCTCTTGAGCCTGTTATTACCCGGCGTGTCCACTTTGGCCCAGGCGGAGGGGCAGGTCCAAAAACTTACCGGTCGCATCGAGGCCGGCGACGTGAGCCTCTATCTACTATCGGATCTCCGCGCAGGTCAACGACTCTACGTGTACGTCCACGGAACATCGGGCAACCTGGATCCACTGGCAGGTGTGGTCGATGGGGCGACAGACCCGCTCGCGCTGGTGGCGGACTTCGAGAGTGCGCTGGCCACAGCAGCCGCAAATGGCGACGACGTACTGATCGAAGTCGAACGTCTGCGCGACGAGTACACGCTGGCCTGGGATGACGACGGCGGCGGCGGCCTTTCCGTGGCATTGGAACTGGAGATTCCGGCAGACGGCGACTACCATCTCCTGGTAGGGGGCGCGCTCTCGTCCCTGGGCGGCGGCTCGTTTGGCGATTACGAGATGCTGGTCGGTCTCGATGCGCCCGCTGTGCTGACCGGAGAAGCTGAAGCTACCGGCGCGAACATTGCGGTGCTGGATGCTGAAGCCACCCCCCCACGCCACGGCGTGCAGGAAATCTTCGGAAGCTTCTCCGATCAGAAGACAAGCACCTTTTGGAATTGAACGAATTCAAAGCGGGGGAAACGCTCTACGCGTACATCGAGGCGACCTCGGGCGACTTGACCCCAATGCTGGAACTGACGAACTTCGCCAGCAAACCGCTGCGCAGCGGCAACATACAGGGCCTGGATTCTACGGCCACGCTGCAATATACCTTTCCAGCCGATGCCGCGGGCTTTCGACTCCAGATTGCGAGCCATGGCCCTGGGTCGCCGCCGACGACCGGCGACTATCGCCTCCTGCTGGGAGCCGATGCCGAGGAGGTGCTGAGTGGACAGGCGGAAGCCGACGGCCGCGCAGTTGCCCGACAGCCGATCGACGTCAGCATCGGCGTCAAACTGGAGCAGATCGTCGACGTCGATCAGCAGTTGGAGTTCTTCACCGGTGCGGCCAGCCTGCGCATGGAGTGGAACGACCCCGCCTGGGCATTCAATCCCGAAGATTGTAATTGCGACTTCAAGACCTTTGAAGGCGGCGCCATCACTTCATTCGTCACATCCGAGGGCAGACGCTGGCCGGAGTTTACCATCCACAATCAGCAGGGCAATCGTTGGCGGCAGAACGAGGTGCTGGTCGTCTTTTCCAACGGGGATGCCATCTATTTTGAGCGTTTCACCACCAACTTTCAGGTTGATTTTGACTTTGAACAGTTTCCGTTTGACACACAGACCTTTGTCATACGGGCGGAATCTCTCTTCCCGAATGAGTATTTCATCTATACAGACCATGAGGATTTCAGCGGAATCAGCCCAGATCATGGCGAGGATGAGTTTATTCTCTCCGATGCAACGGTCGAGATCAGCAGCGTGCCCAACAGTGGCGGCAACCTGGCGTCGCGCTACACCTTCAGCTTTGAAGGCCCACGCCATCTGAGCTACTATGTCTTTCAGATCTTCGTGCCGATCCTGCTGATCATTCTTGTCTCCTGGTTTACCTTTTTTCTCAAGGACTATGTTCGGCGCATCGAGGTGGCCAGCGGCAATCTTCTGCTCTTTATCGCCTTCAGCTTCAGCCTCTCGGACAATTATCCCCGGCTTGGCTACCTGACCTTTCTAGATGCGGTGATGGCGATCATGTTCGTCGTCAATGCGTTGGTCGTGGTCTACAATGTCTGGCTGCGCCGTATGGAGATGAACGAACAGGTTGAACTTGTCGAGCGCATCGACAACATCATGGATTGGGTCTATCCGCTGATGTATGTCCTGCTGCTGATCATTTTGATCTGGTGGTTCTTCTAAACCATCGTTGCGTTCCCAAGCGTCGAGTGTTTCCCAAGGCCGTAGCAGGAACATATCGTTCCGGGGCGCCTGGGAACACCAAGATTTGACCTCGTTCTTCGTGCTACTTCGCACCCAAGGGCGGTTGCCTTCCAAGCGCGCTTCGTGGATGCTTTTTATTCTGGATTCGCCCAAATCATCCGTCAATAGAAAAGGACCATGCACCGATGAAAGCCACAACCATTCGTTACGCCGCCGACGGCAGCATCCATCCGGTCGAGCTGGAGGTCGGCGACCCCGGCTATGGCGAAGTCCAAGTCACGGGCGGCGTCTGCGGTATCTGCTCATGGGATATCGTGACCTGCAAGCTGGGCGACAAGATGCACCCGATGGCGCCTCCCGGCCATGAGGGAATGGGGGTTGTGGCCAAAGTAGGCGCGGGTGTGGTTGGCCTTCAGGAGGGGGACCGGGTAGCCGGCGGCGGCTTTGCCACGCTGCGCAACCTCTCCGCGGAGCGTGTGTACAAAATCCCAGACTCCACCCTGGCCGACGATTTCTGGATCGTCGAACCGGTCTCATGCGTCGTCACCGGCCTGGACCATTGTCGCCTCCGCCCCGGTGATCGGGTAGTGGTTCTCGGCTGCGGTTTTATGGGGCTGATGC
>JAAUPU010000256.1 GCA_012032975.1 Caldilineaceae bacterium
ATGCACATCGCTGCAGCGAGTGCACAGAGAAGCGGCAGCGACTTTGCAGCGCGCATGTGGATCATCGGAAAGCCTCTCGCGGAGTTCTGCGAACTGACGGACATCGATTCGGGGCCATGCTACTCGATGACCGCTGCTCGCGAACAGCGCGGTTTGGCTAGGATGACAATCATGGCAAGCGTGGTCTTCTACTTTCAGGTGCATCAGCCTTTTCGGCTTCGCAAGTACTCGGTGTTCGATAACGACCCGTTTTACTTCGACAACGACGCCAACAAGGCGATGTTCACCGAGCCCGAGCGCCGCTCCGGCCAGTACATATACGTCGATCCCGCCAAGCTCCTGCCCACGCTGGAGCCCGCCGAAGACATTCTCCGCGAGCATTACGAGGCCTCGAAGGAGCGCTTCTCGATCCCGGACAGCCGCACGGTCGACCAGATCACCTTTTCCGGTCATGCCGCCGCCGAGGCGGCGCTTTCCCGCCTCCTCGCCGGCACTGCCACCTTCGAGGACCTCGGCGCAGAGCAGGCATTCCGCCGGACAGCCTCTCACTCGGCAAGGTTGCCCGGGACGATCTGCCGGACGCTGCGGGCGATGCGGTCTTCGGCACGACCGAGCCGGGTATGGTCGGCCCAGTTGACCTGCCTGCCGGCTCCGCCATCTTTCGCATCACTGAAGTGACGGAAGGCGGCACCTTGCCGTTCGGCCATGTCCGCGCCCAGATCGCATCGGAACTGGCGCGCGAAGCGCTCAGCTACCGCACACCAGAAATCGCCAACCAGATCGAGGAACTCCGCGCCGAGGGCCTCAGCTTCCCGGAAATCGCCAAGCAGGCCGGGCGGACTACGGTGAGTTCGAGGGCCTCGCCCAGGACGGCACCCTGCCCGGCGGCGCCGCCGCCGAGGGCGTGATCGCCAGCCCTACCTTCCTGACCGAAGCCTTCGAAGCCCTCGAAGCCGAGGAGCGCAGCCTGGTCGAGACCCCGGACAACGGATACCTGCTGGTGATGGTCCGCGGCGTCACCCCCTCCGAGCTGCTGGCCCTCGACACCATCCGCGACATCTACACGCTGCTTTACACCATCGGCAATGGTGATGACTCGTTGAATCTGAGAGAGAATCCTTACCCGACACTCGACGCTGACTCTGATGGCTTTAATGACTACCAGGAAGAGATCGCCCAGTTCGCAGGATGAGGACGCCCAGACAAAGACCTATCACCAGGCATTGCACTATCTCAGCTTTCGGCCCCGCAGTCGTCAGGAAGTGCTGCGCAATTTGCGCGACAAAGGCTATTTGGAGGCGCATATCGAGGCGGCGTTGGCGCGTTTGGAGGGGTATGGGTATGTGGACGATCAAGAGTTCGCACGCTTCTGGTTGGAGAATCGCACTCGCTTCAAGCCGCGCAGCGTCGCGCGCCGTTCGCTATGAGTTACGTCAAAAGGGTGTCGAAAACGAAGTCATCGACGACGTGGTCGCCGACCTTGACGAGGAGGCCGCAGCCCGCGCCGCATTGGAGAGCAAAATGGGCGGCTGGCAGCATCTGGACCGCGCTACTTTTCAGAAGCGCGCCATGGGTTTTTTGGGGCGACGTGGCTTCAACTATGCCATTGTGAAACAGGTCTGCGACGACGGTTGGGCGCAGATTGAGGAAGAGAACGCAGCCGGAAACGAAGCAGGGGGCTAAGGGCGAATCCAGAGTAAAAAGCATCCACGAAGTCCACGAAGAAGCACGAAGTCTTGACCTGTTCTTCGTGCCCCTTTGTGTGACTTGGTGGGTAGTTATTTTTCTGCTGTGGTCTTGGTGTCCCTATCTTGGATTGGTATTTGCCCAAAATGGCCTAAGCTGGCTCGTCGGTTTGGCCGAGCGTGTCGTTGCCGGCAGAAAGGTCGATCTCTTCGTCGCTCTCGATTATCGAGAGCAAGATCTGGCCATTGGTGAGTTCGCTGGCTGCCGACGCAAAGGCTGAAGCAACGTCGGCGGGAAGCCTCAATTTGTAGGTTACGTCTGCTGCGTAGGTCTCTTCAAGCAGTTCGACCTCATAGTCTGGCAGCAGGCGCTTGAACTGGGTCACGGCGGTGTAGTCGATGACCACTTCCACCTCGGTGCTGGGGATGTGTTGGGCCAGCGGTAGAGTGGCCAGGGCTGTCTGCACGCCGCCGCTGTAGGCCCGCACCAACCCACCTTTTCCCAGCAACACGCCGCCAAAATAGCGCGTCACAACTGCGCAGATATCGCCAACCCCGCTGTTCAACAGCACAGTCAGCATCGGGCGCCCCGCGGTGCCATGTGGCTCGCCGGCATCGCTCATGCCAACGTGGGCCGTGCTGCCAGGAGAACCGACAACATACGCCCAGCAGTTGTGATTGGCGTCGGCGAACTCGCGGTTCACATTTGTGATGAAGCCGCGAGCGCGCTCCAGATCGGGCGTATAGCCCAGGGTCGTCACAAAGCGACTTCGCCGGATCTCTTCTTCGGTTCGGTGAGTTTGGGCCGGAATGGGATATCGAGCTGGCTGGCGCATGGCAACCTTGGCGTTGTTTTGCGTGGGTGGACCAGTATAGCACAGGGATCACGGACATTTATAATACGTTGACATCATACGGCGCGCAGGCTAAAATATGTGACAAATCCGAACTCACCCAGAAAGCGCCTCATGGACTCATTGAGCACGTACATCGGCTATATTGCTGACCCCGCCGGTAGTCATCCGGTTAGCGTGCGCGTGGTCGAACCTCCGCCCAACACTCGCCAGCACATTCGCGGCAGCCTCTTCGCGGTCGTGGAGGTGAACGGCGCAAACGATGATGCCGATGACCTTGCCGAGCATCTGCTCAATGTCATCCAACGCACCTATTATTCGATCAAAGGCAGCCAGTCGCAGGTGCTGCAAAGTGCGGTGGAGCAGGCGCGCGTTGCCTTGCGTGAGATCGGCCCAAACGCCGATGGCTCGCAGCCGGAAGTTGGCATTGTCTGCGCAGCGCTCCTGCGCGACAAGCTGATGGTTGTCAGCAGTGGGGCTGCCGTCGCCCTAATTCGTCTGGAAGATCGCGTCACACTCTTCCCCTCCGATCTGGTTCAACTGGACCAGCAAGCGTCTGAGCCTGGCTGTGAATTGTATCGCCAACAGCTCTTTCCCGGCGATGTATTCTTTCTCGGCGGAGGAGGCTGGTTGACATCCATGCCGATTCGCGTGCTGGCCAGCACGGTGGCCCACGTCACCAAAGAGACGTGCGCAGCGGCCGCGGAGGGTCTCTATCAAGAGAGCGGCCAGCCGCCACCGCCTGGATTGCTTATTGTCCTGGACGGCCCAGACCCGTCCGCACCTGCTGCCCCTTCGCCCGGTGGTGGGAATCCGCCGCCAAAGCGCAAGTTTCCTTTTGGGGGGCTGCCGACTGCATTGGGCGCTCGCCCTCCGCTGCATAGCCTGCCGCTGACTACCCCAACCTCTGCGGCTGTTCTATCCGCCGCTGCGCTGGTTGATTCACCCGGTGCGACGCAAGAACCGCATCCAGTGGCTGTGGACAGCCCGCCCGCCGGGAGCATGGAGATCTCTGGCAGCCCAACGGCCAGCGCTTCACACGCTTCTGTCGTGACGATCGGTTCGGCGGCCTTCGTGGCCGGGGTCAAACGGGGTTTCGAAGGCTCCAAGAGCCTCTTTGCGCAGATGCTGCCAGATACCCAGCCCGTGCGAGAGACCTACGACGCCGCTGACCCAACACCTGTTCAGCAGCACGAGGTCAGAGAGGCGGATGGTAGCGGCGAAGCTGGCGAGCCGCTGTCGGACGCCCCAGCCATGCCGCTGCCGCCCATTGCACCCTTTACGCCGCCGCCGCCCTCTGCCGGCGCGCGCGCGGCTCTTTATCCTCGATGGCTGTATTGATCGCGATCTTGGTGCCAGTGATTGTCCTCGCCGATTCGTTTGTCGTTGGCAAGAGCGATGGGACAGAGGCCGACGCTCTGATCGACATGGCGGAAAAAGAGCTGCTGCGCGCCCAGGATTCCCTCGACTTTGGGGATCGAGTCAGCGGCGGCGCGCTGCTGATCCGCGCCGAAGACCTGCTCGCCGAGGCCGAGGCGCTGATCGGGCGCACGGAGCGGATCGAACAGATCGGTGCAGAGATCGATCGCGAGATGGAAGATGTGCTTCTTGTTCAGCCGCTGTATGGACTGGTTGACCCATTGCTCACCTTTCCTGCCGATGCAGAGCCACATCGGGTGTTGGTCAGCGACCAGGATCTATTTGTGTTGGATACAGCCCGGCAACAGGTGGAGCATTTTCAGATCGACCCAAGTGGCGCGGTCGTCTCGGACCCTCTGGGTGAGGTCGTGCTGCGTGAGGGGGATGTCGTCGAGGGGCAGCGGATTGGGCGGCTGGCTGACATTGCATGGCAACCGCTGGTTCCTGGCGTTGAGGATAAATCGAACCTGCTCGTCCTCGACCATAACAAGACCGTTTTTCGTTTTAACGACCGCGTGGATGGGGCGACGGTCCTGGCCTTCGGCGACCAAGAAAGTTGGCAGGCGCCCGCGCAGATTGACACCTATTTGGGCAGGATCTATCTGGCCGACGAAGGCGCTGGCCAAATCTATCGCTACAACCCAGGTCAATATCAGGCTACGCCAGAGCATTGGTTTCAGTTTCAGGCGCCCGTCAACCTGGCCGGTCTTTTGACCATGGCCATCGATGGCGACATCTGGCTGTTGATCAACAGCGGCGTCATCCTGCGCTACAGCGCGGGCGAACAGGTGCCATTTTCACTTGACAGCAGCGTTGGCTATGCGGAGAAGCCAGTTGACATGGTGGTGGGCGCAGCAGACACGGGGCTGATCTATTTGGCCGATGCTGCCGAAGAACGCATCATGGTCTTCGACAAGAGTGGGGCGTATCAGTATCAGCTGACTGCGGCGGAAGGGAATCCGCTACGCGAACTGCGCAGCCTGTTTGTAGACGACCTCTCCGGTGTGCTCTACATCCTGACCGACTCTGCCCTCTACACGCACCCATTGCCGCGCTGAACCGGTCCATTTCCCTACGCTTCGTGCGTGCTGAGCGCAATCCACTGGAAGCGTAATGATTTTTCGTGTAGTTTGTTCTCGATGTAGAGGCGGTGAGTTGACCGTCGATTGAACGCATATGATATAATGCCCGCAATATGGATCATGACGCACACCGCCAGAAGACAGAGCCCCACGAAGAGCTGCCTCTAGAGTCCGCCGGCAAGAAACCGGCTGTTCTTGCCGCGGTTGTCTATGTTGTTCTGATCCTTGGCCTGGCCCTTTTCGTGAGTACACAACTGTACGGATGGGCGCGGTTACGGATGTTAAACTTGTCGCCGCTGGCCAATGTAGAACTTTTTTCCTCTGCTTTTTTTCAAAGCCCCCAAGACTCGTCGGAAAATCTCAAACAACCGTCGCCCGTTGCTGTGACGAGTGAAGAGAGTGTCGGCGCAACCGTTGCAAACAGCCCCGCAGTGTCCGCCATCAACATTTTGTTGTTGGGCACCGATGCGCGCGCGGATGATCCAGGCGTACCGCGTACGGACACGATGATCCTGCTGACATTGGATC
>JAAUPU010000257.1 GCA_012032975.1 Caldilineaceae bacterium
TTCCCACCAATATCTTGGCGGATCGACTCAGACGGTTGGTCGATTATGGCATTCTCGAAAAGGTCGCCTATCAGCAGAATCCTGTGCGCTATGATTATCAGTTGACCGAAAAAGGTCGCGATCTGGAGCCGATCGTGCGCGCGATGATCCAGTGGGGATTGCGGCATGTGCCAGGAGCAGGCAAGAGCAAAGGTTATTAGAACCTAACCCTTTTTCCAGGTTGAGACCGCTCGGATGGGCGATGCCCTCTTGCGGGTTCGATGTCACACTGTTGGCGGCGAAGTACCTCACCAATCAGACCCAACAGGAGAGAACAATGTCCGAAGGATTATCAACTGTTTCAAATGCCAGCGCAGCGCTGGTGAAGCGTGTGGGAACGAGCATCGTGCGCGTGGACGCACGGCGACGTCACGCAGCCAGCGGCGTCGTTTGGTCTGCGGATGGCCTGATCGTGACGGCGCACCATGTGGTCGAAAGCGACGAGCAGATCCTCGTTGGTCTGGCCGACGGCGCGACCGTATCCGCATCGCTGGTCGGTCGCGACCCGGCAACAGATCTGGCTGTTCTGCGCGCCGAGGCGAGCGATTTGGTTGCCGCCACATGGGTGGATGCGGCTGAACTCAGCGTCGGTCACTTTGTGCTTGCTCTGGGCCGGCCTGGCAGAACCGTGCAGGCCACATTCGGCATCGTCAGCGCGCTGGGCGGCGAATGGCGCACCCACGGCGGCGGCCACATCGACCACTATCTCCAGACCGATGTCGTTATGTATCCAGGCTTTTCGGGCGGACCCTTGGTCGAGGCCTCTGGCAAGGTAGCCGGTCTAAACACATCGGCGTTGGCGCGTGGCGTCAGCTTGAGCTTGCCGGCCGCGACGGTCCAGCGCGTCGTGCAGACCTTGCTGGAGCATGGGCGAATGCCGCGCGGTTATCTGGGCGTCAGCGTCCAGCCAGTTCGGCTTCCCGACGGCTTGCAGCAGGAACTGGGTCAGGAGACCGGTGTGATGGTGATGTCGGTGGAGGCGGATGGTCCGGCCGCACAGGCTGGCATCGTCCAGGGCGACATTCTGGCGTCCCTGGAGGCCAGAGCGTGCGCCACCTGGACGATCTTCAAGGCCTGCTGGCCGGCGATCGCGTCGGACGTCAGGTCGAAACGCGCATCGTGCGCGGGGGACAGGTGCAGACGCTGGATGTCACGGTTGGGCAGTCTGGGTAGGTGGTGTGAGGGGAAGAGATGACGGGATGCTACGATCCCGTCATCTGGTTTCAGTACTTCACGAATCTCTGCATATCTCATCCGAAGCCGCGAAAGACGCGAAATTGTCCCAGTTCAATTTGCGTCTTCGCGGCTTCGCGTGGGCAAAATCGTGAATGACTGGCTTTAGCTATCCGTTCATGAATCGAAGAAACCAGCGTCTTCCTCTGCCAGATAGGGCGCGGCGCCTCTGCGTTGATCTCCACGCCGAGGCCGGGCGTATCCCAGACATCAATGAAACTGTCCACGACGATGGGGTTCGGCAGCCCTTCGACGATATCGTACCACCAGTCGGGCTTGCCGACCGGGTACTCGAAGGCAATGTAATTCTGGGGCAGCGTGGCCGCCATCTGCACCAGCGCGGCCAGGCCGATCAGCCCGTCGCCCGTGCCGTGAGGCGCCATCAGAATGCCATGCAGATCCGCGTATTCGGCGATCCATTTCAGTTCGGCGATGCCGCCCACATCCGCCGGGTCTGGGCCGACGATGTTGACCGCCTGCTTCTCGAAGAGATCCTTGAAATTCTGGCGAAGATAGATCTGCTCGCCAGTGTGGATGGGTGTGGAGGTGCTGCGCGTCACCTCGCGATAGAGGTCGGCCAGCACATAAGGCGTGTAGTCGCCGGTGATCAGATCCTCCAGCCACATCACGTTGAGCGGCTCCAGCGCCTTGGCCAATCGGATGGCATCGGGCACGGTGAAGCCAGGGCCGCAATCCAGCGCCAAGCCCACCTCATCCCCCAGCACATCCTTCATGGCCTCGACGCAGGCGATGGTGTGTTTCAGCCCCCGCTCGGTGAGCAGCCCGCGGTTGGGGTGGCGACCGAGCCGGGATGGTTCGCCGTAATAATAGTCGGGCACGCCATGCACCATCCCGCTGTGAAAGCCGATGCCCTGTTTGATGATGCAGAAGTTTTCCGGCGCGGCCTTCATCCTGGCCATGTTGGCGGCGTAATCTTCCGGCGACTGGCCATCCATGGGAAAGCGCACCGCGCCGTTGTAGACGCGCACCTTGTCGCGCACCTTGCCGCCCAGCAGCTTGTAGACCGGCAGACCCGCGGCCTTGCCGGCGATGTCCCACAAGGCCATCTCGATGGCGCTGACCGAGCTGCCCCACGGCTTGAATGCGCCCATGCGTCGGATGTTGAGCATCACCCGCTCGACATCGGTGGGATCCTGACCGACGATCAGGTCTTTGTAAAAGAGGACGTGGGACTTGAGATAGGGTTTGTAAGATTCGGCCTGGCCCAGGCCGCTGATGCCTTCGTCGGTGGTGATGCGGACAATGGGATAGTTGCCGATGACCGCGCATTTGAGGTCGGTGATTTTCATGGTGGCTGCTTTCCTGGTGTAGTGGGTGGATGACGGTTGGCGACGGGTCATTATTGACGGTGCGATCCACGAAGGTTCACGAAGACAACTGCCTTCGTGTTTCTTTGTGTTCATTCGTGGACATGCTTTGTCACCCAGCGAACTTGTGGGATGGCACGCCGCGTACGCCGGGCTTGGTCGCAAAGAGTGCACCGGCCAGCGGCTCTCGTGCCAGCGCGGCTTCATCCATGCGCTGACACGCGCAGGTGATAAAGAGTGTCTCCAGGTTCGGTCCGCCAAACGCGCACGCAGTGATCGATTTCGTCGGCAGGTCGATCTGGTCCAACTGCTCGCCGGTGTCGGGGTTCCAGCGGCGAATGCAACTGCCGCCGTAGTAGGCCACCCACAACATGCCCTCGGCGTCGATAGTCATGCCGTCGGGTAGCCCCATGGACTTATCCGTCGCGATGATCACCCGTTCGTTGGCGATGTCGCCGGTCGCGTTGTCGTAGTCGAAGGCGCGCACGTTATGGCGCACTGAGTCGATGTAGTACATGGTCTTGGCGTCCAGGCTCCAGATGATGCCGTTGGCGATGCCAATGTCGCCGAGCATTTTGTGGACGCTCATGTCCGTGTCGAGGCGATAGAGGCTGCCCTGGTCGGTGGGGTTGTCGTAGGCCATGGTGCCGGCCCAGAAACGACCGGCCGGGTCGCATTTCCCGTCGTTAAAGCGGTTGCCAGGGTTGTCGGCCTCGGGGTCTGCGATCTTGGTCAGCGTTTCGCTCTCCAGATCGAACGCCGCAAAAACCATCGCGTAGCGCGACCATGACGCCGCCGGAGGCGCGCGGCACGACCGTTGCCCACGTGTTGGCCAAGGTCGTAGCCTCGGTTCTCGCCGCTCGCCGGGTCATAGACATAGAGCTTGCTGCTCAGGATATCCACCCAGTAGAGCACCTGCTTCTCGTCGTCCCAAATGGGGCCTTCGCCGACCAGGGCGCGGGCTTCGACCAGTACTTCGAGTTCGTGGGTCACTTAGTTTTCTCCTCTCTTGACGGAATAGCTGGGATGAATCTTGACTGTTCTCGAATTGTAGCATTGCACTGTTACCGTCGCAACCGTGCGCCAGAAGTTCCTGCCCGTCATCAACGCCAGACACTGTTTGCCGACATGTTAGCGATATGCTAACATGTCAGCATGTATCGCATCGTCTATACTAAACAGGCGGACCGGACGCTGCGTAAGTTACCGCGTAACATATCCGATCTAATTCGTGGTAGGTTGGACGAGATGGCCGTCGATCCACTTGGATCGCACAACAATGTAACCAGGCTTGTCGGACGGTCCGAGTACCGATTGCGCGACGTTGATTGGCGGGCGCTCTATGAGTTGCGGGATGACAAGCTCATCCTATTGGCAATCAAGATCAGATCAAGAGGCGAAGTATACAGATGACCGTACAAGTGATCGAAAAAGAAGGCCAGCCTGAGTGGGCGGTTATTCCTTACCATCAGTATGAACAAATGATCGACGCGCTGGAACTGCTCGAGGATATCCGATCCATTGATGAGGCCAAGATGCGGATTGCTCTGGGTGAAGAGCTGATCCCGAGCGAGGTCACCTATGCCATCCTTGACGGCGCAAACCCAATTCGGGTCTGGCGCGACTATCGCGGGTTGACGCAGGCGCAAGTCGCAGAGCGGGCCGGGATCAGTACGCCCTATCTATCGCAACTGGAGTCCGGCAAGCGAACGGGGACGACCGCTGTGTTACAGGCAATCGCCGCCGTTCTCGACGTGGACCTGGAAGATCTGGTTTCGTGACCCATGAAAACATTCGCTGCCACAATGCCTGAAGATCAAATCGCCGCATTCTGCCGTCGCTGGAAGATCAGCCAATTGGAGCTTTTTGGGTCTATTCTGCGGGACGATTTCAACGATTCGAGCGATGTCGACATGCTGGTCACATTCAGCGAAGACGCAGGCTGGAGTCTGCTCGATCATGTCCAGATGGAAGCCGAACTTGAGGAACTGCTCGGGCGTGAGGTAGACCTCATCAGCAGGCGCGCGGTTGAGCAAAGCCACAACTGGATACGTCGCCAGGAAATATTGGGCGCGGCGCAAGTTATCCATACGAAGCCCGGAATCATTCATGCCCAAGGATGACGTAGCGCTACTCGACATAGCTCGAGCAGCCAACCTGATCCGCGAATTTCTGAACGGCATGTCGCAGTCGGAATTTTCCCACGATGCCAAGACTCAGTCATCTGTCTTATATCAGTTACTGGTTGTGGGAGAAGCGGTCAAACGGCTGACGGGTGAATTCCGATCTCGCCACGATTCGATTCCGTGGTCTCTGATTGCTGGTATGCGCGACCATTTGATCCACGCATACGATACAGTTGACTGGGAAGAAGTCTGGAGCACAGTAACAAGCGACATCCCAGAACTCTTGGCAGAGATCGAATCCTTGTTGCCGGATGGATCTGAGACAGATACCCGCTAACAAGGCCAGATCACTTCAATTCCCTCCCGAAATACCATCACATTCGGAGGATCCATGTCCCACCAAGCACGCGTCATCATCATCGGCGCCGGCATCGTCGGCGCAAGCGCGGCCTGGCATCTGACCAAGCTCGGCTGGCGCGACATCCTGGTCGTCGACAAAGGGCCGATCCCGGAGAATGACGGCTCGACCTCCCACGCGCCGGGCGGCGTCGTCGGACTGAGCCACTCCAAACTGCTCACCCAGATGGCGCAATATTCGTCCACCCTCTTCGGCAGCCTCCAACCCTATGCCGCTGACCGCCACACCTACAACCCGGTCGGTGGTCTCGAGGTGGCCATCTCCCAAGAGCGGTGGGAAGACCTGGTGCGGCTGCAAGGCGAAGCCAGCTCGTTTGGCGCCGAGGCGCACCTCTTGACGCCGGCTGAAACGGGGCAAAAACTACCCTTCCTCGACACAGGCCAGATCGTCGGCAGCCTCTTCGTGCCCAAGAGCGCC
>JAAUPU010000258.1 GCA_012032975.1 Caldilineaceae bacterium
TGAGACCCTCGTTGGGGTTGCCCTGTCCCGTGCGCACGCCGGCCAGATGGTGGCAGAGGATGGGCACGCTGGGAAAGCGTTCGGCCACTTTGCGGAGGGCGGGCTGGTGGCCCGGATGGCCGGAAATGCTGGCGATCAGCTTGCGCTCCGCGGCGACCTGGAAGAAGGCCAGCCCTTCGTCAGAATAGAGCCAAGCCCCATCATCGTCATCGCGCAGGTAATGGGTGAAGCCCTTGATCGGCCAGCGGTCCGCCACCGCAGCCAGCCGCGCCGCCGCGCCCGGCGTGTGATAGCTTTCCGACCACGAGCAATCCACGTCGGCCAGTTGGTAAAGGCGGTCGGGAAAACGGCGGACCGCATCGGCGATGTAGGCGTTGTTCTCCGGGTTGTGGTCGATCTGGGCGCAGACGATGGCAGCCTGGTCCACACCGTTGATCTCCATCTCGTCGAGCAACTGTTCGACCTTGCCGCGATGTTCATCATCGGGTACAGGTGGTTCGTAGGGCCAGCGCGTCCAGGCATGGCAATGGCTGTCGATGATCACGGTGATCTCCTTGGGTAGTTTCAAAAAACAGACCATCCACGAAGATTCACGAAGGAACACCAAGATTTAGGCTGTTTCTTCGTGAAATTTCGTGTGCCTTCGTGGATCATTATCTTTCTGTGATGGCCTTGGCTGAAAATCCTGGGCTGAAATGATGTGCCGGTTCTGATCTTTCGGGTCGGTGTGGGCAGCACATCAAGGCCAGGCTTGCAATGCCACGGCCCTGCTGCGCTGGATGGCGTCGAATGGATCGGGGAGGGTTGGGTTCATCTCCAGGCTGACGCCGCCGTCGTATTCGATTTCGACCAGCGCATGGAAGAGCGACTTGAGCGACTCCTGGGTCATCACGCCATCACAGAGCGCCCAGTGCAGGTCGCCGACGCCGTCGTTGTCGTCCAGATGGACATAGCCCAGCCGCTGGTCAGCCTTGAGAATCGCGATGCGTATGTCCTCTTTGGACATCTGCGCATGGCCGATGTCGAAGAGCAGGTTGAGGTTTGGGTGGCCGACATCCTCCAGAAAGGCGAGCGTGTTGGCGACCGTGGGCAAAGCGCGACCTGGAAAGTGTTCGATACAGAGGTTGATGCTGCGTTCTGCCGCGCGGCTGGCCAGCTCGGTCACTGCCGCACCATAACGGAGCAGGCCCTCCATACTGGCGTCCAGGTCCGGGATGATATAGGCCGTGGTGGCGCCGAGCGTGGTCGCGCGTTCCAGGCCAAGCGTCGCGAAGTGCAGCGCCTGGTCGGCTATCTCGGCATCATCGCTGCCCAGCGTGACGCCGGCTGGAAGCCCAAACGAGAGCGCGACACAGGGCACTTGAAAGCCCAGGCGGCTCATCCGCGCCAGACCCGCCTCGTCAGCAAAATCATTCGGTCGGATATCGATGTGGCTAAATTCGAGTGCCGCCAGTTGGTCAAGAATCGCGGCTTCGCTGGCGTCACCGCCTGCCAGCGCCCACGTACAACAAGAAAGGTGCATCGGTTTTCTCCGCGTGGTTTACAAAGAAGGTTGGGAGAGATCTGTTTCCCTGGCGGCCCTACGTCTGGGTTTGTCATGCGGCCCGATTTCATCTTGCGCGCCACTGGGCGATGCTTGCAGCAATCATCCCAGTTGCGGGATCATCTGCTTCTGCATCCTCGTCTGACCCGCCCATCAAGCGTCGCATCCCGGCTTGGGCCTGCATCTGTGCGGTGTAGCTCAGCACATACCAGAGACCCTTCCAGGTGTCGATGTCCAGAAACTCTTTGGGCGATGTGCCGGCCAGGTTTTGGCGAATGTCGCCTGCCAACGCCATACCCGGCAGGTTGGCCAGCCTGGCGAGCAGCGCCTCCTTCAGCGCAGCGGCCTGGTACTGGACGGAATAGTTCAAGATATACCAGAGACCCTTCCAGGTTTCTGGATCGACCATGTCTTTGGCGGTGACATCTTTCAGATTGTTCTGCAGATCGCGCAGCAATTCGATCTGGGCGTCGGGTGTATATTTGTCCACCGTCTCCTTGAGCAGCGCCTGCATTCGGGCGGGTGAGAAGGGAGGGGGTCGAAAGTCGGGTCGTAGCCGTCGCAGTTCAGCCGCCAGTTCGTTCAGTTCAGCCACCAACAGCTCCAGTTGCACGCTGCTTCGCCGTCTGACCGGTGTGATTTCGTTGACGATTTCAACCTTTGCCGGTTGCTGGGTCGCGGCCACAGGTGGGGTGGTTTTGGGATCCACGACGGTGTTGCTGACCCGAATGGTGGGCGCGGCAGCGGCTGTCTGGGTGGCGGGGGGCGTCTTACTGCCGTGAATATGACAGTATTCTGAGCCTTCCACGGCCTTGAGTCTGCACCGAGTTCCAGACTGGGTATTTGCGATACAGCGGACCGATTTGTCGCTCATGGACTCCTCCTGAACGGGTCACGTTGGATTAGTGCGCGCGGCTGTCCAAAAAAGCTGGCAAGTTCGATAGGTAAACGGTTCTGGGACACCCACCGACCAATCATGGCGCGTGATAGATGAGTTGTCAAACCAGGCGATGGGCAAGCGAATCTCATCAGGTCGCCCCAGATCGGATCTATCCTAAACCTGGGGCAAGGAGACTTCTCCCGAATCTTGTCATGGGAGAGCGCACTCGACCCCTTCCGGTAGGTCGCCCGGCTCTGGGAGGAAGCCGCCAGAACGGTGGGATTTGCATTGATCTGCTCTCTCATTATAATGGGCACCGAAAATCGATGCCTCTGCTGCACGAAGTCCTCATTGCCACGAATTTCAAGAATCAGCACGAATTGCCTTGTCGGCCCCCAGAGAGAAAATTCGTGTCAATTCGTGAAATTCGTGGCTGAAAACCTTTTTGCAGCGCAGCCATCCATAGGTCCGACAAGAAATCGATTTAGGCCAAAGGGGCATCGCTGGAAACGTCCGCCAGGACCTTCGAACAACTTCAGACCGCCGAGCAGTGGCGGGAAACGACGAATCAGAAAGGCGAAAACAGAATGACCGAAGACACACTCCAAGTTGAAGGCGCTCCCGCCCGGATTCCAGCAAGCCGCATATGGCGGGCTGGATTGATCGCCATCGTTGTCTCCGTTGCCGCCAACGTCGCTCTGCTGTGGCTTGTGGTGCGCATCGTGGATATATCGCCCGACTTTCCGCCGATGCAGGCTGGACCCATCGCATTTCTGACCGCAGTGGGCGGCCTGCTGGCCACGGTCACCTACCTGATCATCACGCGCATTTCCAAGCGACCGGTGCGCACCTTCTGGATCGTGGCCATCATCGCGCTGCTCATCTCGTTGGTCCCGGACATCGGCGGTGTGATCAGCCCAGAGTCGGTGCCTGTTCCCGGCGCCACCGCCACCGCATTTTTGGCGTTGATGATCTTTCACGTCGTCGCGGCGGTGATCGATGTCTTGATCCTCACGCGCTTGAGTTGACCCGGGTCGGTCAAGCGAAGAACGGTTCAAGCCAAGAGTCCGGCACATCCAGCCCAAAGCCGGGCGCATCGCTGGGCGTCAGCCAGCCATCTTTGGGCAATGCCTGGCCGGGCAGCCGCCAGCCTTCCTCGAAAGGCACACCCGGCGGCGTGCTGACAAAACATTCCAGCCACGGCACGCTGGGCGTAGCGATGCTGAAATGGTGGCCAAAGGGCTGGTTGCCGCCAGCATGAAGAATGACGCTGATGCCAGCCGCGTCTGCGATGGCGGCCACCTTGTTGCAGGTCGAAAGTCCGCCGCACCAGTTGATGTCCGGCTGCAGGATGTCGACCACGTGATGGTTGGCGGCCCATTGGAAGGGCACATGGGTGTACCAGTGTTCACCGGTGGTCAACGTCTGCCAGGGGAGCCGCTGACGTAGCGCGACATGCGCGTCCAGGTCTTCGGGGATCAGACACTCTTCCATCCACTTGAGCTTGTAGGGGCGCAACGTCTCGGCCAGGCGAACCGTGTATTCCACATCGAAGGCCATCCAGCAGTCGAGCATCAGTTCGCATTCGTCGCCGATCTGCTCGCGGGTGGCCGCGACAAATTCCTCGTTGCGGCGGATGCCATCCAGCCCGTCGGCCGGCCCGTAGGGGCAGGCCAGCTTGAAGGCGCGGAAGCCCAGCTCATGATACCAGTCCACATCATTGCCGGTTGCATAGCAGAAAATACGATCCTTCTGCGCGCCCCCCAGCAGGCTGTAGACCGGTTTGTCAAGCAGTTTTCCCTTCAGATCCCAGAGCGCCAGGTCGATGGCGCTGATGGCATAGGAAGCCAGACCCGTGGATCCATAGGGTTTGGTGAGGCGGAACATCATGTCGGCCAGCTTGTCCGTGGCCAGGCAATCCTCGCCGACCAGCAGCGGCGCAAGATGGTCGTCGATCACCGCGGCGGTGGCGCGGCCATTGATCGACGCGCCGATGCCCCAGGTCCCGTCTTCTGCGGTGACCTTGCACCAGACCGGCTCCCAGTTGGGCCGCCACAGGCTGCGGTGGCGCTTGACCTTGGGATAGCGCGACATGGGATTGGCCACCTCGGCGTCCTCGGCCCAGGATGCGCGGCGCGGCTGGGATCTGGTTTTGTGGGGTGGTGTGTTGAGACGAACGGCTTCAATGGATTTGATCTTCATGGGGCCTCCAAAGGCATGGGTTGGGGTGAACGATGCGTGGCTTTGCAGTGACCAATTGCATGATACGATCCCCGCGCCATCCGCGCAAGCAAACCGCGGCATGTTGGGGCGTTCTTCGCCAGAGGGCACTTCGTGTCAATTCGTGAAATTCGTGGCAAAGTGGGCTTTGCGCAGTAAAGTCATTCGTGCAATTCGGGGCGCGATTGAGTGGGACTCATCGATTGAATCAGAAAAGAGGTAAAGAGATGGCATCCGTAGGTGAACGCGCGGAATTTGAAAGCTGGCACCAGGCTCTGCTGGCAAAGCAACTTTCGCCCCAACAACTGCTCGTCCTGCAGCAGATGGTCGACGACGGCGACGCCGCGGATCTGGAGCAGGCCGCCCAACTGCTCGACTGGCAGTCGGAGGTTGTCGATTCGACCGAGCATCTGTATGGGTTTTAGCCTAACCCCTCCACAAACCGCACATCACATCTTGCCAGGTCGATCACACTCTCGACGGCTCGCCGCTGTATTCGCTGTGAAAGCAGACCGGGCCGTCGAAGCCGATGCGCTGGATCGCGGCGAGCACAGCCCGCCAGTCTACAAAGCCCTGGCCCATGCGCCGCACGGGCGTGTCCCAACTGATCTCCCCATCGTGCATCACCCGCTCGCGGATCAGATCCTTGAACGCGATGACCGCCAGATAGTCGCGTACGATGTCGAGCGCCATTTCAATCGGCTCCCCGCAGAGCGCGAGGTGGCCTGTGTCGGCGAAGACGCCGATCTGCTGCGGGTCGAAGCCCTGCACGAGATGCATGACCGAGCTTGCGTTTAGCCCAACGTAGGAACCCGAGTGGGTATGCACAACGGTCTGGACACCGTACCGCTCCGAGAGCGCGGCGAAGCCAGCCAGGTGCTCGCGGATGCGCGACACTTCATCCCA
>JAAUPU010000259.1 GCA_012032975.1 Caldilineaceae bacterium
CGTACCCGGCCCCGGCGCTCCAGTTGCTTCTGCCTTTTGCCTTCGTTCTTCCGACTTCCGCCACGGCCGCGCTACCAGGGCGGCAGCGTCTTGTGCAGATAGCGCCGCAGGTAGTCGTCGGGCGATCGCAGGAGCTCCGCGGCGCTTCCCTCGAAGACGATGGCGCCATCGTGCAGCACCATGAACTCGACCGCGGCCGCGTCGGCGCCAGACGATCCGTGTAGGCCTTGATCAGCTTGTGCAGTGTGCCCTTCTGGTCCTTCGTCATCTTCCCCGCGGCCAGCCCCGGCGATCTGGCCGCGGTCAAGCGCATCGCCGAGACGGTCGGGCGCGAGCCGCGCATCGACAAGAACGGCAACGTGGCCGCGCCGCCGGATCATCGCCGGGCTGTCGCGCGCGAACAAGGATGACATCGACAAAGCATGGGAGGCGGTGCAAGGCGCGCTGCGTCCACGGATCCACACCTTCCTGGCCACCAGCGACATCCACATGGAACACAAGCTGCGCATGAGCCGCGACGAGGTGTTGGAGACCGTGGGCGACATGGTGCAGCACGCGCGCAGCCTCTGCAACGATGTGGAGTTCAGCCCCGAAGATGCAGGTCGCAGCGACCCGGCTTTTCTGGTCAAGGTGCTGGAAGTTGCGATCCAGGCGGGCGCAACCACGCTCAACATCCCCGACACGGTCGGCTATACCACCCCCGACGAGTTCGGCGGGTTGATCCGCCATCTGCGCGAAAATGTGCCCGGCGGCAAGGATGTGATCTTCAGCGTCCACTGTCACAACGATCTGGGCATGGCCACGGCCAACACGCTGGCCGGCGTTCAAAATGGCGCACGCCAGATGGAAGTCACTATCAACGGCATCGGCGAGCGGGCCGGCAACACCAGCCTGGAGGAGACCGCGCTGACCATCCATGTGCGCGAGCCGGTCTTCGGGCTGAAGACCAACATCATCACCACCGAGATCCATCGGGCCAGCGACATGGTCAGCCGCTACACCGGCATGGTGATCCAGCCCAACAAGGCCATCGTCGGCGCCAACGCGTTTGCCCACGAGGCCGGCATCCACCAGGACGGCATGCTCAAGAACAAGCGCACCTATGAGATCATGGACGCCTCTACCATCGGGCTGAACCAGAGCTTGCTGGTGCTGGGCAAGCACAGCGGTCGCCATGCGCTGCGCCGCAAGCTGGAGGAGATGGGCTATCACCTGACCAAGGAAGAGTTGGCCGATGTCTTCAGACGCTTCAAGATGTGGCCGACAAGAAAAGACGGTCACCGATAGCCGACCTGGAAGCACTGGTCGGCGACGAAATCTATCAGCCAGAGGAGACCTGGGAGTTGGTCAACGTGCAGGTGCAGTGCGGCTCCAACCTGACGCCGACCGCGGTCGTCACCCTGCGCAACAACAACACTGGCGAGCAATTTACCGATGCGGGTCTGGGCACCGGGCCGGTGGACGCCATCTATCAGGGCATCAACCGGGTGGTCGGCGTGCGCAACAATCTGGTCGAATTTCTGGTTCAGGCGGTCACCAGTGGCATCGACGCCAACGGCGATGTGACCATTCGCATCGAGGTGCCGGATAATAGTATGGGCTTTACCCAGACTGCCCAGGGCCGGCCGCGGCGGCGTCTCTTCAGCGGTCGCGGCGTGGACACCGACATTATCGTGGCCAGCGCCAAGGCGTATATGCAGGCCTTGAACAAGGCCATTGCCGGCGGCAAGGATGACGCCGGTGGTTCGGCAGTCAACATTTCGGGGGATGTCTAGCATCGTGCCAAGCGTCACATGATGCGTAGCCAGAAGTCAGGCTCTTACCAAAAGCCCGACTTCTATTCCGTAAGACCAACCTTGACGCGTCGCAAGGGGCGCATCGTCGTCGCCCAAATTGCCTTTCATCGACATGGAGGAACTGAGTTGGGAAAGACACTATTCGAAAAAGTATGGGAAACCCACGTCGTTTCGGAAGATCCTGGCGCGCCAGCCGTTTTGTATATTGATGCGCATCTGGTGCATGAAGTCACGTCGCCCCAGGCGTTTGCCATGTTGCGCGAGCGCGGGCTGAAGGCACGGCGCCCGGAGCGCACCTTCGCCACCATGGACCATGCCATCCCCACCCGCGATCTGGACATCACCCTCTGGCCCAGCGACGCGGCGACGCAGGTGCGCACCCTGCGCCAGAATTGTGAGGACTTCGGCATCACCTTGTGGGATATCGAGGGCGATGTGCAGGGCATCGTTCACGTGGTCGGGCCGGAGATGGGCGTGACTCAGCCGGGCATGACCATCGTCTGCGGCGACAGCCACACCAGCACCCACGGCGCGTTTGGCGCGTTGGCCTTTGGCATCGGCACCAGCGAAGTGGCCCACGTACTCGCCACCCAGTGCCTGCTCCAGCAAAAGCCCAAGACCTTCGCCATCAACGTCGAAGGCGACCTGGGCTTGGCGTCACCGCCAAGGACATCATCCTGGCCATCATCGCCAAGAACGGCGCGGGCGGCGGGGTCGGCCATGTCTTTGAATATCGCGGCAGTGCGATCCGCAAGCTCAACATGGCCAACCGCATGACCATCTGCAATATGAGCATCGAGGGTGGCGCACGCGCCGGCATGATTGCCCCCGATGAGGCTACTTTTGAGTACATGAAAGGTCGCCCCTTTGCGCCCAGCGGCGAAGAGTGGGACAAGGCGCTGGCCTATTGGCAGACGCTCTACACCGACGAGGACGCGGTCTTCGACCGCGAGCTCACACTGGACGCCAGCCAACTTGCGCCGATGGTGACCTATGGCACCAACCCCGGCCAGGGCGTGGCCGTCACCGGGCGCATCCCCACGCCGGAGGAGCTGGAAGACCCGGCAGAGCGACGCAGCCTGCTCAGCGCGATGGAGTATATGGGGCTGACACCCGGCCAGGCCATGGCCGGTCAACCCATCGACATCGTCTTCATCGGCTCCTGCACCAACAGCCGCATCGAAGATCTGCGCGAGGCCGCGCAGGTCGCCAGGGGTCGCCAGGTGGCCGACAACGTCCAGGCGCTGGTGGTGCCCGGCTCCAAGGCGATCAAGGCCCAGGCCGAAGCCGAAGGGCTGGACCGCATCTTCAGCGAGGCGGGCTTCGAGTGGCGCGGCGCCGGCTGCAGCATGTGTCTGGCCATGAACGACGACAAAGCTGGCCCGGGCAAGTACGTCGCCAGCACCAGCAACCGTAACTTCCAGGGTCGTCAAGGACCAGGCGCACGCAGCCTGCTCATGAGTCCGATCATGGCCGCCGCGGCCGCGGTCAACGGCCATGTGGTGGATGTGCGGGAGATGTTGTAGTTCTCGCTCCACAACTGTAGAATCAAGGTGGTCATCATGACCATCCAGTGTTGTCGTTGGGAGCAGCGAGAAGTTACCGTCGTGTTTTCTTCAATTTCAACGGCGGAAGTCAACGCGCACCTATCTGCGTGGCTCAATCGAGTGGCTTTTGGCAATGAACGGCTGGTTGTGCGGCGACGCGGTAAGCCAGTCGCCGCTTTGGTAAGCATGGAAGACCTACATCGTCTTGAGTCACTAGACGCTGCATCGACGGAAGCCGTGGATAAATATGCGGACGCGACCTCTCTGCTTTGCGTGACCGCCGTCACCATCGGAGAGCTTGTTTACCCCGCTCACAAATCTGGTCGGTTGTGAATCAACAGCCCATTACCCGAAACGGATTAGAACCATGGAACAATTCAAACGTCTGACCGCGACTGCTGTGCCGATGCGCGCGGAAAATGTAGACACCGATCAGATCATCCCGGCGCGCTTCCTCACCGCGGTGACCAAGGATGGGATGGGCGACGGGCTTTTCTCAAGCTGGCGCTACAACCGCGACGGATCGCCCAAGAAAGACTTTGTACTCAACCAGAGTGAATACGATGGCGCAGAAATCTTGATCGCTGGGCGTAACTTTGGCAGCGGCTCCAGCCGTGAACACGCGGTCTGGGCGCTCACCGAATTTGGCTTTCGTTGCGTGATCACCCCTGGCTTTGGCGACATCTTTTATAACAACAGCCTCAAGAATGGGCTGCTCCCCATTGTCTTGCCGGAAGAGACGGTCAACATGCTGCTCGACCTGGTCGAGGAAGAGCCAACCACGCGCATCGTCGTCAACCTGGAAGAACAGAGCGTCACACTGCCAGATGGCCAAAGCCTCGGCTTCCAGATCGATCCGTTCCGCAAAATGTGTCTGCGAGAAGGGATGGATGACCTGGGGTATCTACTCTCCAAAGATGCGGGGATTTCTGCCCACGAGGCCAAGCCCGTCTATTGATCTGCTTGGCTTGGCTGCCCAGACCCAGAAAAACCGACAGCCCCATGCCAACCTTTGTGATTGGACACAATCACCTCCAGTCTTGTGAAGCAGATCTGTAGGAAAGAGCTCCTGTACACGTGAGACGAGAGCGCATCGAGGTCAAGTTTTGGTTGAGAATCTAACATGAACGAATCCCTCTTCGATCTAAAGAATCATCTGCTGGCGGATTGCCGGTGGCCTGTGCTGTCCGCGCACTATGAAAAAGCGCTGCGCGAAGCCGATGGAACATCTGCTGCTTTACTTCGATCCGCTCGGCATCATCGCCAGTGGCAGCATCATCCGCGGCGAGCCTGACCCAACCAGCGATTTCGACATCTTTGTCATCCACGCCGAGCCGTGGCGCCAGCGGATCCAACGCGTCTTTGACCAGGTTCCGGTGGAGATTTTTGTCAACCCGCCCCACACTGTGCGCGACTATTTTGTGTCAGAACATGCGAAGGGACGACCCTCTACAGCACATATGTTGGCGAATGGGTTTGTCGTGCTGGACCAGGATCCCATGGTCGAGCAATTGCGCCACGAGGCCCAGGCCTGGCTGGAGAAGACGCCCGCGCTGCCATCGTCGGCCGAACAGACTTGGCAACGTTACGCCATCGCCGACACGCTGGACAACGCCTGGGATATTCTGGACATGGACCCCGCGAACGCGGCGCTGCTGCTCCATCGCGCGATGATGGCATGGTCGAATTCGCCTACCGCAACGACCAGCGCTTCGTCCCACCGCCCAAGCGACTCATTGAGGGGCTGGACGAGGTGGACCCAATCCTGGAAGCCTTGCTTCGCCAGTATTACGCCACCGTCGATGTACATTTCCAGTTTAGCCTGGCCCAGCGCATCGCTGAGAGAACCATCGGCGTCACCGGTTTCTTTGAATGGGAGTCCCCCCTCGAAGAGATGCCCGAACGTCTCCCCGACATCGACCTCATGCCTGCGATTTAACACTCGAATTAGAAAGTATTCCTATGGACGCCAAGATCGTTGTGTTGGCCGGTGATGGTATCGGCCCAGAAGTGACTGCCGAGGCCCAGAAAGTGTTGACCGCGGTCGCCGGTAAATTTGGTCATCACTTTGTCTTCGACGCCCAATTGATGGGCGGTCGCGCCATCGACGAGCAGGGGACGAGTCTACCAGACGCCACCCTGGATGCCTGCCGACAGGCCGATGCCATCCTTTTGGGCGCAGTCGGCGGTCCCCGCTGGGACAAC
>JAAUPU010000260.1 GCA_012032975.1 Caldilineaceae bacterium
CGATTACCGATTCCAAGTTACTTGGGGAGGTGACCGCCTTCCTCCGAAAATTCCACGAGGACCACGGGGTCCGACTGATTTTCGACACTGAGGCGATCGCCGAAATCGAAAAATAGTCGGACAGCGCAACCAAAGCGGCCTGGCGGTGTGTGCGGATCTTTTCCGGGACTTTCAGTTTGGTCTGAAGCTGATTCAGCAAAATACAGGAAGGAACACCTTTGAGATCGGGCCGGAAGCCGTCCAGAATCCGAACAAATACCTGAGCGATCTCGTGGTGGCCAGCTACGGAGCCACCACCAAGGTGGCGGATGCGCGGGCTGCAACATGATGTACGACGGTCTGATCACCTGGGATCTGACCAATGGCTACCGCACCATCGCACCAGCCCTGGCCACGAATTGGTCCGTCTCCGACGACAAGACCGAATACACTTTCAACCTGCGCGAAGGCGTGACCTTTCACGACGGCTCTGAATTCAGCGCCGAGGACGTCGTGGCGACCTTCGACCGCATCGTCAATCCGCCGGACAACATCTCCATCGGCGGCCTGGGCGAGCAGTTGGCCATGGTGGAAGAGATCACCGCGCTGGACGATATGACCGTCGTCTTCAAACTCAGCCAGCCGACGCCCTTCTTCCTGGAGATCATGGCCGGCGATGCGATGGTCGTCTACTCCAAAGATACGCTGGAAGAGAACGACTATGATCTGCGCGGCGTCACCGTTGCGCCGGGTACTGGACCCTTCAAGTTCGTCGAGTTTATTCCCGGCGAAAAGATCGTCCTCGAAGCCAACGAGAATTATTGGAACCCCGAACTGCCCTATGTGGACGGCATCGAAATGCTCCATGTCGGGGCATGGGCCGATCGCGGCACTGCGGTGCTGACCGGCCAGGCCGATTTCTCGTGGAACGTCTCCTTCGACACCTGGCAAGAGGGCGCCAACCGTGAAGAGATCGGAGTCGCCTATGCGCCATGCCTGAACTCTCACATGGTGGCAATCAACAACACGCACCCACCCTTGATGACCCCCGCGTGCGCAAGGCGATCCATCTGGCCGTGGACCGACAGGCACTGATCGATGCGTTTACCCCGGTCTGGGAGCCTGCTTTTGTCACCCGCTGGTTGCCAATGGCCAGCCCCTATTCGACACCGCCGGACCAGATCATGGAGATGCCGGGCTACCGCTCGGACAAAGAGGCCGATATCGAAACAGCGCGCCAGTTGATGGCGGATGCCGGTTACCCGGATGGTTTTGAGACCACCTTCACCGCGTGGACGGATGCCGCTTCTTCAGAAGTTGCAGTGCCTGCGTTTGCCGAGTTGCTGCGCACCAGCCTGGGCATCGAGGGCACGGTCAACGTCATCGAACGTCCGTTGACCGCAGATGTCCTCAGAACCGGCGAATTCGACCTCTTCAAGTCCGACACCTACGCATCCGACGTGTTGGACCCGTACCCCTTCTGGAACCAATACCTGCGCACCGGCGCCTCTCAGAACTGGTCGCAATATTCGAACCCAGACTTCGATGCGCTGCTGGATCAATTGGCCGGCGAACTCGACCCGACCGCGCGCCAGGATCTGGTCAACCAGGCCCTCGATATGTTGGACGAGAATCCTCCCTTCTTCCTGATCGGCTTCTGCGCCCATTCGCCCATGTGGAATGACTATGTCATGGGTGTCTCTATCCCCGACCGCACTTTCTCAAAATGGGGCCGCTTCGAAACAGTCTGGCTGGATCGATAGCAGCTAACAGGCGGCAGTGCAGACTTCTGAAGTCTTCAAGACTTCAGAAGTCTGCACGCTCGCCCCACATGGAATCCCAATGACCAACTATCTCATCCGCCGACTGTTGCTTGCATTCGTGACGGTCATCGGCGTTACCATTGTGATCTTCGTGGCAATGCGCGTCCTTCCCGGCGACCCGCTGGCGATGATCTTCGGCGAAGCAGAAGGCATCTATGTGCTCTCTGAAGAGGAACTCCAGGCGGCACGCGCCAGCCTCGGCCTGGACCAGCCACTCTACATGCAGTACCTCAGCTGGATGGGCGACGTGATGACCGGCGAGTTGGGTTATTCGTTCTGGGTAGACGTGCCGATCCGCGATACGATCTTGCGTCGCGGCCCGATCACGGTCGAAATCGCACTCTTGGCCATCATCATGGCCTGGGTGATCGGCGTGCCGGTGGGCGTCATCAGCGCATTGTGGCGCGAATCCTTCCTGGACAATTCGCTGCGCATCTTGGTCACGCTCTTCATGGCGATCCCCAGTTTTTGGTTGGGGTTGACCATGATCCTCTTCACGGTCACCTTCTTCAACTGGCGCCCCTCGCTGACCATCGTGCAGATCTGGGAAGACCCGGTCGAGAATCTGCGCATGGTTCTTGGGCCGGCTGTGGCGGTAGGCATCGGCATCGCGGCGATCATCGCCAGGATGACCCGTTCGACTGTTCTGGAGGTTCTGGGCGAAGATTATGTGCGCACAGCCAAGGCAAAAGGTCTCACCGACCGGCTGGTGATCATGCGACATGTGCTGAAGAATGCCATGCTGCCGGTTCTGACCCTCTCCGGTCTGGCTTTTGCCGCGCTGCTGGGTGGTTCAGTCGCGGTGGAGAAGGCATTTGGCTTCCCCGGTTTGGGTTCGGCGCTGGCCCAGGGCGCGGTGGAACGGGATTGATGATGGTCCAAAACCTGACGCTGATATTTGCCGTTACCTTTGTCTTTATCAACCTGGTGATTGATCTGCTCTATGCGTGGATCGATCCTCGCATCCGCTATGATTAGCGTTCTGCAAAGGAAGCGGCTATGAGGAGCACTGGCGCTGTCGCCATCGACCGAAACATCCTGCAGCAGGAAGATGTGCGGCAAAGCGACACCTTCTGGATGGGCGTGCGGCGTTTTGTCAGGACGTCGCCGGTCGGCGCGATCTCTGCGCTATTTTTGGTTGGCCTGGTTTTGGTCGCCATCTTTGCCGATGTGGTTGCACCCTATCATCCGCTAGAGGCCGACTTTCGCGCGATGCGTCAGCCCCCCTCGCAGCAACATTGGCTTGGCACTGACAACCTGGGTCGCGATGTACTCAGTCGCCTGATCTATGGCGCCCGAATCTCGCTCTTTGTCGCCCTCGTCTCAACTGTGATCGCCAAGGGGCTGGGCATGACGTGGGGCATCGCCACAGGGTACGTCGGCAAGTCCTTTGACCTGGTCAGCCAGCGGATCATCGATGTCCTGCTCGCCTTTCCGGGGATCATCCTGGCCATGCTTTTGTTGGCTGCCATGGGGGGCGGGCTATACACTGTGATTCTCGCCATCACGGTGCTTGGCATTGCCGGCACGGTGCGCGTACTCCGTTCGGTGGTGCTGTCGGTCAAGGAGATGGCCTACATTGAAGCCGCGCGTGCGACCGGTGCATCTGGCACGCGCATCATGATAAAACATATCGCGCCGCAAACGGTGGCGCCCACACTGGTGCTCTTCAGCGCGGCCCTGGGCGGCGCAATCTTTGCCGAGGCCGCGTTGAGCTTCCTGGGCCTGGGCATCCCACAGCCTAATCCCAGTTGGGGCAACATGCTGGGCGGTGTGTTGGCAGACCAATTTCGCCCCAAATGGTGGCTGGTTGTCTTCCCCGGTGTGACCATCACCTTGACGATCCTGGCCTTCAACCTGGTTGGCGATGCGCTACGCGATTACCTGGACCCCAAACTGGGCGACTGAATCTCCGCGTTTCTCCTCGGCATTGTAAACCCTCTCCAGGCTCCCCTCATCCCGCGCCAGCTTTTGGGTAATCGACTCGCTCCTGCGTACAATACGAACCATGAATCGCCGGCAAAGTTCCGATACAACGCGTGTTTCCGCGCCCGATCTTCAGTCGTTGCTGGCCGAGTCATCGGCGCGCCACAACCATCTCTGTCCGCGCCAAATACTGGGGGTGCGGATCGGGCTGGCGGGTGTGGGTGCGCTGGGGCTGGAGGCGCCTCGCCAGGACAAACGGCTGCTGGTGATTTTGGAGACCGACGGCTGTTTTGCCGACGGGGTGGAAGTGGCTACCGGCGCCACCATTGGCCATCGCACGTTGCGCATCGAGGATCATGGCAAGATCGCAGCCACTTTTGTCGATGTCAAACTGGAGCGTTCTGTGCGCGTCTCTCCGCAATTGGATGTGCGCACCAAAGCCGGCTGTTATGCGCCAGATGAAGCTCGCCACTATTTTGCACAGTTGCAGGCCTATCAGACCATGCCCGATGATGCCCTGCTGCAATTCCAGAGCGTCCGCTTGACCCCGCCCTCATCGGTGATCGTCAGCCGACCCAGCGTGCGAATCAACTGCGACCGCTGCGGCGAAGAGGTCATCAACGAGCGAGAAGTGAACGTGGGCGACCTTCTTCTCTGTCGCGCGTGCGCCGGCCATGGCTACTACGCTCTTGTCGGCGCCCGATGACGGGGTCATTGGCTAGAGGCTATCATCTTATGCTGCAACAGGACGTCGTACATGATTGATCTACTTCCCGCAATCGGCAACGAGACAGACCAACGCACGCGCCCAACCTCGCGCTTGGGGAATCGCCTTTTATGGATTGGCCTTGGTGTGCTGTGGACGGTGGCCTTTGCCGTTGCATACACCCAATGGCCGCTCTACACCGGCAAGCAGCATACCAAGTTTCTGCACGGTCTGGCCGCGGCTGGCGTGGGCCATCTGCAGGATGACTGGCTTGCCAACACGCTGAATCCGTTGCCCGCGTTTTCGTTGCTGGTCACGATGACGCATATTTATCTCGACGACGCTGTTTTTTACGCGATTCAGGCGCTGTTGCTGGGTGTTTATCTGCTCAGTTTGTATGGCGTTGTCGGGCATCTCTTCCCGTCGCTGCGCAAAGGGGTAGGGCCGCTGCTCTTCCTGACTTTGCTCATCGCCATTCATTCCACGCTGCTGCCGCCGTTTAACATGCAGACCTTTGGCATGAGCATCGGCTGGCTGTTGCAGTCTGGCGTCGCGGGTCAATACATGCTCAATCCCTCCTTCGAGCCGGGTTCGTTTGGCGTATTGCTCATCCTCTCGATCTACCTCTTTCTGACCGATCGGCCTCACTGGGCGTCAGCCGCCGCGTCCTTTGCGGCCGTGATGCATTCGGCCTATATGCTGACTGCGGCCGTGTTGGTGTTGGCCTATGTGCTGATCGTTTTCTGGCAGCGCCGCAGCTGGCTGGCAGCGGTCGGTGTGGGCGCAGTCGGGTTGGCGGTCGTCGCACCTCTGTTGCTCTACAGTTCGACCGTGCTCGGGCCGACTACGCCAGAGTTGTGGGCGCAGGCCCAGGATATCATCGTCAATTTTCGCATCCCCCACCATTCGCTGCCAGAACTCTGGATCGACAATGCAGTCTATGCGCGTCTGGCCGTGGTAGTCGTTGCGATCCTGCTGGCGCGCAAGAGTCGAGTGGCGCTCATATTGACGCTATTGTTACTGGCTGCGGCCGGTTTGACCTTTGCTCAATGGGCGCTGGATTCAGACACGCTGGCCTTTCTCGCTCCCTGGCG
>JAAUPU010000261.1 GCA_012032975.1 Caldilineaceae bacterium
GTCAATATAGCGCCGGACGCTCGGCGCCCCAATGGGTCGTGCGTTCGCTCCAAAAAATGCCCACGAAAACCTTTGGCCGGGACCCCGTGGGCATTTTTGCGTCTAACGTTTTGAGCATAGCGGAAAGCGGGAAGTTGCGGCGTAAGCACTCCTACACAGGATAGAAAGTACGGACGATTGGGGGGATATCTGCTTGACTGACGGAGAGGGGTCGCCAACCCGGAGCGGTTCTGCCGGTCTGCCCACATGGCTGTGGGTCGGAGCGGTTTTCTTGGCATTGGCTGTGATCGGTGGCGCGGTTGTCGCTGGCGAATGGCGCAACCCTGGTAGTGGCAGCGAATCACACGTCTCGATTCCTTTGGACGAATTTCCGGCTGGATTGGGTCGGGGCTACCCCGCGGCCAGTCTGGTCGGTCTGGACAACGGGCAGAGCGGCCTCGCCCGCGGCGACCAGGCGCCGGACTTTCGACTCGTCCTTGACGATGGACGCAGCCTGAGCTTGAGCGATCTGCGCGGTCGCCCGGTCATGCTCAACTTTTGGGCGACGTGGTGTGGGCCTTGCCGGCTGGAGATGCCCGACATCGTCGAGCGCGCCGTCGAGGCCGAGGATTTGGTCGTATTGGCGATCAATGTTCAGGAGGATTTGGCGCCCATCCAGGCCTTTTCCAGAGAATTTGGGATGGCGATGCCCGTGGTGCAGGATCGGGAGGGGCTGTTGCGAAAGCTTTACGGTGTGCGTGGGATGCCAACGTCGGTTTTCATCAATCGAGACGGCGAGATCGTGGACACCTGGTCTGGCCTGTTGACCCCCGACCTGCTGGACAAAATGTTGGCAGGGAGTTCCTAAATCATGTCGCGAGCGCAGATCGTTGACGAGAAGTATCGGCTGCAAGAGGGTGATCTCGAAAGGCGTCCCCAACGCGTTGTGATCGCCAATATCTCGTTTCAGGGATTAGAAGAGTTGCACGCTGTTCTGCACCTACAGGGCGCGACCAAACGAATGGTGCTTTCGCCCGCCCACTGTCAGGAACTGATCCGGATTACTGGCAGCGTGGAGTGGGCAGATTGGGTGGGACAGACCATCGAGCTGATCCCGCCGCGCCGCGAAGAGCCGACGCAGATCACGATCCGCGAGATCGATACAGAGGACAGCCACAGGACGTGGAAACCGCGCAGGGAGAATGGCGAACGTTCCGGCTGGCTCACAGCAGCCTTCGTGGTTGCCTTGCTGCTGGGCGTCAGTGCTCTCTACGCCTCCCAGAATATGGAGGCGATCCAGGCAGCGCTACAGGCACTCTGGCCATAACAAAGAAGTATTGGGAGTTGACGTTCTATGAGGTCGGCGAGGGTTGTGCAGCCTTGGCCTCGGCTTCCGTCGCCTGGACGGTGAAGCCGGCGCCATTGCCCTTGGCGGTCATGTCGGGGGCGCTGAGGGTGGCGAGAAGACCAGCCTTTTCCGGCGATTTGGCCACACGGCGTCGTATTTCGTTGAGAAGCATCCGCGTGCGCTGACCATTGTCGGGCAGCGAGTAGCGCATCTCGTAGGCCTGCTCCAGCCAGCTTACCGCATCCTCGAATTTCTCCTGCTGCATCAACACGGCGCCCAAATTGCTGGCATTCAATGCCGATTTGTTGTTATCTGCCAGTTGCTTGCGCAGCCGGGCCTCCCGCGCCTCTAATTTTGATGATCCCGTGAGCATCACGCCCAGATCGAAGATGATCTCGGGCAGGAACTGAGCCTCGTAGCGGTCGGCTCGGTGGCGCACGATACAACGGCTGCGCGGGATGATCATGTCCAGTTCGCGGGCAACGCGCATATGCAACTCCGCGGTTTTGTACTCTTTTTCCAGGTGGAGTTCCACTTGTTCGCCACCGTTGACCACGACGTTCAGTAGCTCCTCATCGCCAGCCATTGTGACAGATTGCAACAAAACGGGCTGTTCGGTGTGGTTGGTCACTTTCATCACGCCATCGAGGGTTTCTGCGGTCACGCCTTTGGAGAAGAGGCAGCCTTGCGGACCCAAGGCCAACGCCTGTCTCTGGGGAAACTGGACATTGAGTATCTCGATGAATTGGGCGGAGTAGTTCTTGAAGATGCCGACATGTTCGTGAACTTCGTCGCCTTCGAGCATCTCGATCACCATACGGTGGCCAATGTAGTTTTCGAGCAAGGGATCGTGGGCCGCACCCACATTGCCAAAGAAGGACGAGCTGAGATTCTTGATCTGCGCCTCGCCGGTGTCTGTGATATAACGGCCGGCCGGTTTCTTTAGCCGCCCTACCAACAGCCCAACCACTTCGGTCAACGATTCTGACGCCGTCGAGATGAAATGACGAAAACCGCGACCCATCCGTTTGAGGGGGCCGGGGTGAAACGACTTCTGCACATCCTCGCTTCGTCGCTTCTTGTTCTCCTCGTCCAGCTCGTCGGCATATCTGTAGATCGCCTGAATTTCATCGTATTCGTCGCCATACATGATATAGCTCGACTCGATGTGGTTGGCGTCTTGCACCGAGTCTCGATAGAGGAGTTCCAGCCCGCTGGACTCCAGGGCCATTTCGCCCCAGATGATCTTGCCGTTGCAGCGTTCCAAAGTCACCTGATAGCCGCTGAACGATTTCAGGCAGGGGTCGAGTCGCTTGGAACGGAGATAGGCGGCCACCAGCGTTGCCGCAAAGACAAGACCGATCGTGGCGAGGAGCGTGACATCAAAGATTTGGCCGAACCATTCGAACATGGAGACACCCTATCCGGATTGGAACTGAACTTCATGAAATCGGCAGGCGTGGTGTGGATCTTCAAGTACAGCAGAGGGATCGATCGACTTTGTACAGCCGACGGGAGCTAGAGAGGCTGAACGCACTCAGCCCCTTCATGCGCGGGGCTGTTGACATAGGTGCTGACCGGGTAGGCGGCCATCTTGTCGGCAGGATAGGGACGCAGCAGATGGCGCAGCAAGGATAGCTCCTTGCTGTTCTGTTCAGGGCCAGGGCCTAGCCATTCTTCATAGTCCTCGGGGGCCACGATGACAGGCATACGGTTGTGAAGTGAAGCAACCAATTCGTTGGGTTCGCAGGTGAGGATCGTACAGGTTTCCATCTCCGAGCCATCGGCGCCTGCCCACTGTTCCCAAAGCCCGGCAAAAGCAAAGGGGCCACCATCGGCAAGATGGATGAAATAGGGTTGCTTGGCCTTGTCGATCCGCTGCCACTCGAAAAAGCCGTCGCTTGGAATCAGGCAACGCCGCCGTTTGAACGCGGCCCGAAACGAGGGCTTCTCGCTGACGGTTTCAGAGCGGGCATTGATCATCCGGCTGCCGATGCTCGGCTCTTTGGACCAGGATGGCACCAATCCCCAGCGCACCAACGCCCATTCGCGTTCGTGATCTTGCGGCCGCAAACGGACTACGGCGACCGGCTGAGTCGGCGCGATATTGTAGCGCGACACAACGGTTGGCTCTTCGGATAGACCAAAGAGAGTGGCCAGCACATTGGGGTTTGCATGAAGGGTAAATCGACCGCACATGGCCCAATTTTACCATATCTCGGGTTGCGCAGCCAGAGTCCAATCGAGGCCGGCTCGCACCGAGGGGTGGGTGTTTGACACGCGTTGCCATTCAACGTAAAGTGGATGGCGCGCCATGACAGCGCCGCTTGTCGCCCAGGATTCCAGCGAGCTTCCATCGCCAGTAGAGTGCATCACTCCTTTGAATATCCTCTATCTTTACAAAGATTATTTCCCAGTCCTGGGCGGAATCGAAAATCACATTCGTATCCTGGCCGAAGGGTTGCGCGCAAGAGGGGTCAACACACAGGTGTTGGTCACGAATACAGCACGGTCCACGACCCATGAAACGCTGAATGGCGTGCCAGTCACCAAGACCTCACGATTGCTCAATGTGTCGTCGGCGCCGGTGAGCCTGGCGTTTTATCCCTGGCTCTATCGGTTGGAAAAAGATATCGACATCGCCCACGCCCACGCGCCCTATCCACCCGGCGAATTGGGGCAGCTTCTGCTGGGGCGTAGCCGTCGATTCGTCGTGACCTATCATAGCGACATCGTCAAGCAGCGCGTGCTGGGTTTTTTCTACCGCCCCTTTTTGCGTCAGACGCTCAGGAGCGCCGATCTGATCGCTGTGTCCAATCCGACCTACATTCAGACCTCGCCGTTTCTCTCCCCTCATGCGGACAAATGCCGGGTGGTCCACTTTGGCATCGACGTGGACCTCTTTTCGCCCACAGCGAAAAGTATGGCCCAGGCGGCGGCGTTGCGTTCTCGCTATGCCGACCGCCCTCTACTGCTCTTCGTAGGCAGACTGCGTCATTACAAAGGGCTTGATGTCCTGTTGGCCGCGCTGCCAGCCATTGCCAACGCGCACCTGCTTGTGATCGGCGTCGGTCCGATGGAGGATGCATGGCGAAAACAAGCCGAGGAGACCGGGCTTGCTGATCGGGTCACTTTTCTGGGCGAAGCGACCGAGGCAGAAAAGGTGGCCGCCTATCAGGCGGCGCAACTGTTCGTGTTGCCCTCGACCAACCGCGCCGAAACCCTGGGCATCGTGCAACTGGAGGCGATGGCATCGGGGCTGCCGCTCGTCTGCACCGAATTGGGCACCGGCACCTCGTATGTGAATCAGGAGGGGCGAACCGGCTTTGTCGTGCCGCCCAACGATCCGGTCGCACTTGCCGGTGCGATCAACCGGCTGCTGGCTGATGCCGGGTTACGCCACCGGTTCGGCGAAGCTGGGCGTCTCCGCGCCCAACAGGAATTTTCGCATCAATCCATGATCCAGAATATGTTGGCTTTTTATGCTGAAGCCGCCCATGACTGAAATAGGTGGATGCCCGTGACGATTCGATTTGGCCTGATCGGTTGTGGTCGAGTGGCGCCACGCCATGCGCAATCAATGGCACAGATAGACGAGGCCAACCTGGTGGCCGTAGCCGACCTGGCGGCGGGTCGAGCCGAACATTTTGGCCAGGAATATGGCGCGGCCGCTTATGTGGACTACCGCGAATTGCTGGCCCGACAGGACATCGACGCGGTCAGCATCTGCGTTCCCAGCGGACTCCACGCCCAAGTCGCGTTGGATGCGCTGGATGCAGGCAAACACGTGCTGGTAGAAAAGCCGATTGCGATCCGGTTGAGCGACGCAGATCGCATGATTTTAGCAGCAAAGGAAAAGCGCCTAACACTTGGCGTGGTGCTGCAAAACCGGTATAATCATCCGATGCAGCAGTTGCGTCATCTGGTCGATGGAGGGGGGTTGGGCCGCCTGTATCTTGGCAACGCATGTGTTCGTTGGTACCGACCGCAGTCGTATTATGATGATGGCTGGCATGGCACATGGGCCATGGATGGCGGCGCGCTGATGAACCAGAGCATCCACCATATCGACGCCCTGCAATGGCTCATGGGTCCGGTGCTTTCGGTCCAGGCCTACACAGCGACCCTCGCCCACGACATGGAAGCCGAAGATGCCGGGGTTGCCGTCCTGCGTTTCGAGAGTGGGGCAAT
>JAAUPU010000262.1 GCA_012032975.1 Caldilineaceae bacterium
CCACGGGCGTGGAGCTATGGCGCACCTACTTCGACAACGGCAACGTCTCGGGCAACTGGATTGCAGCCACCAATCTCAACATTCTGCCCGACGGCAATATCATCCACGGCTGGGGTGACAATGTGGCGCTGGTCCAGGGCGGAACCGGTCTGATCATGAAGACCAACAAGCTGCCATCCGGCGCGCGTCGCCGGACCGCGTTAACTTCAAACATGTCACGATCGCGCCCGATGGCACGGTCATCATGAAGGACCAGACCCTGCCAGACGGAATAGACATGCAGGGAACGACGGCCATCATCGTGGGCAATATGCAGGGGCTGTCGCAACCCAATGCCATCCTCGTTGCCGTCGATCCGGAAACACTGGAGGTGCTGGACAGCATCGACCTGCCGCAGCCGTCGACGACCCCGCATATCATCACTGAGTACAACGACCAGATCGCCATCTATGTAGCCATGAACACCCTGATCCAACGCTACTTCTGGGATGCGGACAGCAAGACGCTCTCGCAGGACGAATCCTGGGAATCCACACCCACAGTGGAAGGGCAGACAACGCCGGACGCGCCCACCGTGCTCGGCGACTGGATCGTGTTGCAGACCAACGGTCTTGGCAGCAGCAGCGTTGCGTCGAGCATTGTCGTCGTGAACCAAAATGACTCGAGCAACACCCAGACCATCTTCCCCTTCGGCGATCTGCAAGAGGGCGAATTCAGTCTGGCCCCGCCCAAGCCCGGCGCCGACCCCGACAACAACATGATCTACTCCGCCGATATGGGGGTCGGCAAGATAGCCGGCATCAAGTTCGACCCCGACACGGGCGACATGGAGACCGTCTTTGTCCTTGACCAGACGGCCAGCACGTTCCAGATGCTCATCGGCCCGCCGGACCAGCGCGTCTTGATCTTGGAGAACCTGGTCGACAACGCGGACGGTACGCAGAGTGACGGCGTTACCTGGAACAATCCGGCGACCGGCGAGCAGTATGCGGCATCTGACCTTTTCGAGCCGTTGACCTCCAACTCAGTCATCGCTCCCGGATTCGGCGGCCGCTTCTACTTCCCGACGGCTGAAGGCGTCATTGCGTTGCAGGTGATGCCGACGCCTGCGGAAAGCGAATAGCCAGAAAGTAATAAGGCCGTTCCCAGGATTTAGGGGGATTCGTTTTCTTGGAACGACCTTAGGCTGAACGTCGATTGCTCCTGAAGCCAATCAGTCCCATCGACTGGTTTCAGGAGTAGTCTCAGCGAGCTTCGTCGCTCTGGCTAGTTCGCCAAAACGTTTGAAGTAGTCACAGTACATGTACACGGCTTCGCTGGTCAAAGTTCTCCTCAATTCGCAGAATGCTGCCGCTTCCTGCTACGCTTCGAGCAGATGATCAAGAAAATACACCGTCATGCGCATCCTATTGGCCGACCATCATGACACCGCTCGTTGGGCCATCCGAACCTGGTTTGAGGACGAGCCAGACTTCGAGCTGGTGGGCGAAGCCATGGACTGCAAGAGCGCGCTCAAGCTTGCGGAAGAAGAGGCAGCCGAGCTGGTGCTCGTAGACAGCGACCTGCCTGGCGGCTTCATCGGCGATCTGATCGCGACCTGCACGCCCTGCGGGAGAAACCGGTGGTGCTCGTCATGAGCAGCCATGTCAGCTATACCGGCATGTTGCTCAAGGCGGGCGCCGATGCCTTTATCAGCAAGGGCGACCAACCCGAATTGTTGCTGCAAATGCTGCGCAGGTATGCGGCAGCATGATGGCGTAGTCGATAGCCAGTATCCGCGGCGTGAGGACAGGAGAGCCTTCGATGACGAGCAAAACCAATGGGCAAGAGAGACGTCGCCCCCACTACACGCTGATATTGGTGGATCTGTGGCGGGACCGCGCTTCGCGGCCGCTGCTGATCTGGTCTGTTATGAGCTGGCTCTTCGGCGCGCTGGTCTACCATTGGCTGGAAGGATGGGGATTTCTGGACGCCCTCTACTTCTGCATCATTACGCTGACGACCATCGGCTACGGGGATCTATCTCCGACGACGCCGCTGGCCAAGGCCTTTACCATCTTCTACGCACTCAACGGCATCGCAATCCTGTTGGCGCTATTGGACCGCATCCGCATGTTACGCATGGCTGCGCTAGATAGCTCTGTACCCGAGCAACCGGAGACCCCATAAGGCGCCCGACTGATGGACATTGTTGATTCACAGATCAATGCAACACTGGCGGCATTCATCCCGATCATCAAACTCTTGACCGCGCTGGTCATCGGCCTCCTCATTGGCTGGGAACGCGAAATGCGGGAAAACCTCGCCGGGATGAGGATCATGCCGCTGGTCACGGTGGGCGCCGCGCTCTTTACGGTCTATGGCGGCGTCTCCGACAAACAGTTTATCAACCCCCAGGTCGCGGCGGGCGTCGTCACGGGGGTGGGCTTCTTGGGCGCCGGGGCGATTTCACGCCAACATGGCACGCTCTCCGGGCTGACCACGGCATCCACCATCTGGGTAACTGCCGCCCTGGGGATGGGGATCGGCCTCGGTCTCTACGTTCAAACGCTCTTGCTGACCGCTGTGGTTCTGCTGATCCTCTGGTTCTTTCCCAACTTGTCCCGCAAGGCCAATCAGAACCTGACCTATGAGGTCGCAAGCGGCTACGATGAATCCCGCTATGGGGAGTTCCAACGCCGATTTCAAGAGGCAAAGCTCCAAGTCCTGCGTCACTCGTTGTCCAGACATGGCGACCAGATGGTCTGCATCTGGTTCACAACTGGTCACGTGGCGCACCATCAGCAATTGGGCCGAATCTTCATCAACGATCCAGAAGTCACGACTTTCACCACGCGGCTGGATTAGGCCGATCACTTCCAAGACGGGAGCCTACAATCATGACTGAATCTGCTGAGAGCGCAGCCCCGCCTGTTGCTCAAAACGACACACCGTCGGGTCAATCCGAGTCCAGACTGGTGGGCATCGGACCTGGCCACATCCTCCTCTTTGCCCTTCTCGTAGCGCTCTTCTCCGCGGTCTGGTTTGGCAGCTATCAGGTGCTCAACAGTCTGATCTGGGACAACGATTTTGTGGAGAACAACCGCTGGACGTTGCCGCTCGGCGTGCTTGTTTTCTCGCTGTTGGTCGGGCTTGCCCAGAAATACCTTCATGCCGCCAACGCCATCGAAGGGGACGCGATGGAACCGCTGATGGCGGGCGATGCAACCAGCTACAAATCGTTCTGGGGCACCCTGGTCACCTCATTCTGTTCGCTGCTCTCTGGAGCGAGCGTGGGGCCAGAAGGACCGCTAGGCTATCTGGCCGTCGATGTCTCCGAATGGATCGCAATCAAGCTGAAGTTGCCCAAAGAGGGCTTTGTTCCCGCGGCCATGGCCGGCGTCAGCGCGGCCTACAACGGCATCGTGGGCAATGCGGTTCTTACGGCGGTGATGACCAGCGAGACCAGCAAAGGCAAGGGCGGGCTGCCGGTCCTCGTGTCCAATCTCGCTGCTGGCGCGGTGGGCTTCCTGGTCTTTGGACTGTTGGGCGTGCCGCCCTTTGCCGGCGCACTGAAAGAGGGGCAGCCTTTCGATCTCAGCCTGGGCCTGGCGCTGTGGGCAGTCGCGCTGGGGCTGATCGGGGCGCTCTTGGCCGTCTATATCGGCCTTGCCATGCAAGTGGCCGGTAGAGCGATGGGCGCCTTTGGCGACCGTGTCGTCACAAGGGTGATGGTGGCCGGCGTGATCATTGCCGTCGTCGTCTACTTCGTACCGGCTCTCATGTTCTCCGGCGAAGGGTCGCTCAGCAACATCATGGCCAACCCGGCCCAGGCCGGCATCGCGACGATGCTGCTTCTGGCCGCGGCCAAGCCGCTTCTGCTCGCACTCTCGCTCAAGAGCGGCTATTTGGGCGGCCCCATCTTTCCCTGTCTCTTTTCCGCAATCCTGATCGGCCTTTGCCTCAGCCTGCTCTTTCCCGACGTGCCGATCAGCATCCTGACCGCGTGCATCCAGGTGGCCGTTGTCGCCCTGGTCCTCAACGCCCCGCTGACCAGCATCCTGCTAGTCTCGATCATCACCGCGGCCGATGCCAATCTGCTCGGCCTGATTGTCGTGGCCGCGGTGACGGCGATTGCCAAATGTGGGAGGTACGGTATGGAAATGGCAGCAGTTGGGTAAGCGGATATCTCGGCTGCGGCTGTTACTTCGTCAACGTGCCGCTCGGAACGTCGTGGCAAATCCCACGGCTCAAGGGCGGCGGCAAGTTGTCGCTTCGACACCGATCACTCCCGGTAAACCGGACCTCACCAGTCCGGCTAAGGGGACGGCTTAACCAACCGTCACGTGATCGGCCCGTAGAGCTGGATGCCAGGAGACTGGCTCGTCCAGTTCGACGGAGGCTTGTTGGAGTAATCCTGCTTTGCAAGCGGCTGCCTCTGTTTCGCAGTCGCTTCGCGCGCAGAGTAATCCCAACACTCTATCCGATGCTTCACGGCCGGCTGTCGTTTGCAGGCGACTGGGGCGATGCGGAAAACCTTCGATGTTCGTCATTGAAGGCCGTCATGTTTCAAAGCGGGTGAGGCGTATCAGATGATGCGCGTAATCCCGTCCAGGGGGTTCGGAGTCCGATGAAAAGTACTTCGTTCAACCTGGCTGACGTGGGGAGCTTCGAGCCTGGTGACAGGCCGAACCGGACCGACCAGTCCGGGGACCGGCGGCAAATCCGCTGGCCGTGAAAAGCTCAACCACGAAAGGCCCGATTCAAAAGGGCTTGTCAGTAAGTCTTGCAGGAGACGGTGCCGAACTGCGAACGACTGTGGTCGGTGGGTAAGGGGACGCTTCTCCATTCGGTCCCCCGAAATCATCGGTGAGTTGCCTTGCGCAATCCCGATGCAAACCGTGCTGGCTCGGAAGAGCCAACCACACAGCCACAGTTCCTCCGGGTAATTCCGGATAGCGACGTGACCTGCAAGACGAAGAACATGACTAACGCAGGAACCTCTGCGGCTGCCGGGGTGGTACCCGGTGCGTGACTTGGTCCGTCACGTGATTCAAACGCCGTAGAGAGGGAGAGTGGCCTGAGTAGAAGCCGATGAACCCGGCGACGGAAGTCGATGGGGAATTCGGGCGGGCGTCCTGCAAGGCAGTGGGCGACCGTTGATGCTCACCGGGTGGTGCCGGAGAGCAAAATCACAACGAAAGGGCTGACGGGCACATGAAATATGTGTCGAAGCGACATGCTGGCTTCCCATGAGCGTTTCTCATGGGAGGTCGGTTCTTGAACAGACGCGAGCGGTCACACGAGACTGATTCGGAAGGATCGGTCTCCTGTGGCGGTGATCTGGCGGCGTACGGTGGGCGTGTGTACTCACGCTGATACGGACGCCAAAGGTTTTCTTTTGTGGTGGGTAGTATGGATTGGCGGCGGTGTACTTCTGAATGGAGTCACCGCCGCCACCTCGTCGATGCTGTCGGCTGTTGTCGTTCCTGGCGAACGACGACGGTCGTCACTGCAAGTACGGATGCTTCACC
>JAAUPU010000263.1 GCA_012032975.1 Caldilineaceae bacterium
TCGCCTCCCCAAGGTGCGGGCGAGAGAGTCCCGAAGTGGTACGCAGAAAGGTGGAGCAAACAACCGGTGCACATCTCGGCGGTGTGCGCGTCTACAAGGACGAGCAGGCAGAGAAGCTCAGCGACCGTCTGCACGCTGATGCCTTTACCCACGGCAACAAGATCTTCTTGGGCAAAGGCCAGTCCAAGCACGACATTCAGTTGATGGCCCATGAACTGGCGCACACGGTGCAACAAGGCATGGCAGGGCACGGGACGATTGGGGCGATGGGGTCTCCTGTAAACGGCAGCCCCTCTAGCTCCGCTGCGGGCAAGGTAATCCAGCGCAAGACGAAAAATCTCAAGATTGATAAACGGCTGCGCGAGAAATATAGCGGCGGCAGGCTCAACCCGATGTTGGCAGAACTTCGTCAGCTAATCGACGAATACAATGCCATTCCGCTGGACGACACCGAGTATCTTGGGCAACTCGACCTGCTGCGGTCGATCCGAAACCGTGCCTTCCAGATCCGTAATATTGTTGATACATGGGGCTTTATGGCCAAGGGTAAAAGCCTGCGCAGCCTTGGCGGCCCATTCCGTCGTCGCTACAACCTGCTGATCCGCAACCTGACGATGCTGGCCGGCAACGTGCCGGACGACCACAAGAACCCTCCCAAATGGTCGATCGTGCCAAAGGAGATGAATCTTGTTCTGGACCAGGCGATTCAGGCGCAGCAGATAGGCAGAGAAGCCCGGCGCCAAGAATTGACGCTGGATGTCGCTCAGTTCGAGCAGGAAGAACTGACACTGGACCCCGCCGCACTCGGTCTGGGCACTGACAACTTTGACGAGTGAGGAAGAAACAAAGCGTAGATCTGCGTCGATACGGCTGAACGTGTCTACGCGTCTCACTTGAAAAGAAAGACAGCGCACGACCTCTCACCCGCTGCAAACACAGCTTCGATCCACAACGACGCGGCCTCATCTGCAAATCTCCACGAGGCCGCGTCTCCGTGACCCTCTCGCGGATCGCTAACTCCCATCCAGAGAGGTTCTTATCCACAGATGTCACGAAAGAATCTTTGACATCTGTGGATACTCTTTGGATTGCAAACACCCACCTCCCAACACGCCGTCGATCCGGTTCTCTTTGCCGCTGCATTGGGGCAATGCTATACTGACGCTCCGAATTTTGGCTGCGGGCGCGGGGTCATGTTCCTCGCCGAATTCACAGGAATCGTGTTCGAATGCAGGTTCTGATTACCGGCGGTGCAGGTTTTATCGGCGCACATTTGGCTAATGCACTCCACACGCGTGGCCATTATGTGCGGGTGTTGGACGACCTGAGCAGCGGCGATCCAGGGGAATTGCTGCCCGGCATCAACTTCAACCGCGGCGACGTAGTCGATCTGCCCAAGCTCTGGTCGGTGCTCAAGGGTGTGGACGTCGTCTATCATCTGGCGGCGCGGGTGAGCGTGCCCGCCTCGATCCTCTATCCACGCGAGTACAACGCGGTCAACGTGGGCGGAACCGTGACGCTCCTGGAGGCGTGTCGCGATGTGGGGGTCAAGCGGGTCATCCTGGCCAGCAGCGCCACGGTATACGGCGACCACGACCGCCAGCCGGTGTCCGAGGAGATGCACCCCAGACCCGCCGCGCCCTATGCCGTCAGCAAGCTGGCCGCCGAACAATATCTCTTCAACATGGGCCGGCTGATCGGTTTTGAGACGGTGGCGCTGCGTATTTTCAACGCCTATGGACCGGGCCAGCCGTTGCCGCCCGCACACCCGCCGGTGATTCCCCAGTTCTTCCAGCAGATACTCGGTCGAGGCTCTGTGGTCATCTTTGGCGATGGCAGCCAGACCCGCGATTTTGTCTTCGTCGATGATGTAGTCGAGGCATTGGTCAGCGCCGCATCGGCAAACGGGGTGGACCAGCAGATCATCAATATTGGCAGCGGCGTCGAGGTCTCTATCAACGACCTGGTCGCCCAGATCGCTGAAACTGTGGGCATGGAAGCCGATCTGCTCTACGTGACCGAGGAATCAGGCGGCATCGCACGGCTGGTGGCCGACTGCACCAAATCGGAAAAGTTGCTCCGTTGCCGTCCACAAGTCACCCTGGCCGCAGGTTTGCAGAGGACGTTTTCGGAGGATCCCCAGTTCGCTCGGACCCCAGCCATGAATGGGTATCCATACCCCACCACGAGCCGTCACGGGAGATCCTTGTGAAGCCATCCATCGCCCGCTGGGGTCTGCTCCTGTCTGTCTGTCTCCTGTTGTTTGCGCTGGCCGCGTGTAGCCGCGGCGGCGAGCGTGTGCTGGAAGGCTATCTCAACGCCAACCTCGACCAGCTCGACCGACCGACCAGCGTGGATAGCCGTCCCGTCCGCTTCGAGGTTGCGCCGGGCACGCCCGCCCGCACCATCGGCCAGCAGCTACAACAGGCGGGCCTGATCCGCGATGAACTGCTCTTCGAGGCGTATGTGCGGGTCAATGGGTTGGGCGCTCGGCTGGAGGCAGGCCAGTTTTTGCTTGACCCATCCATGACAATGGTCGAGATCGTGGACGAACTTCAAAACGCCCAAGCGGACAGCCTCACGGTCACAATTCCAGAGGGGTGGCGTGTCGAGCAGATCGCTGACTACCTGGAGCAAGGCGCCGTCTTCGCCGATTTCCCAGAGCAAGGCGACGAATACTTGCGCCTGGTCTCCACGGCGGATTTGACCGGACTGGACGCGAGCCGCTACGCTTTTTTGAACGAGCGACCGGCCGGCAGTTCGCTGGAAGGATATCTCTTTCCAGACACCTATGAGGTGCCCGCCCAGGCGCTCTTGGCAGCCGACGTTGTGGGTCGGCAGCTGGACATCTTTACCCAGCGGGTCTTGCCCCTCTACAACGCGGCATTGGAGGCCGGCGAAACCGAGTTGGACCTGCATACCGTGCTGACGGTGGCCAGCATTGTCGAGCGTGAAGCCGTGGTGCCAGAGGAGCGCCCGACGATCGCCGGCGTCTACCTCAACCGGCTGGCGCTTGGCATGAGACTGGAGGCGGACCCAACCGTCCAGTATGCGATGGGCTATCAACCCCAGAGCGGACAATGGTGGAAGACGCCGGTCTTTTTGGAAGAATACAGCAACGTCATCAGCCCCTACAACACCTACCTCAACGATGGACTGCCACCCGGTCCGATCGCCAGCCCCGGCCTAAGCAGCATCCAGGCCGTGCTGACGCCTGAAGCCCACGATTACCTCTATTTCGTCGCCCTGCCAGACGAAAGTGGCGCCCACGTCTTTGCCCGCACCTTCGAAGAACACTCCCAGAATGTGCGCCGCTACCTCCAAGGCGGATAGACGTGGGACAAGCGGTCCCAGCCATCCATCCACCAGCTAGAATCAGAGAGCATCCCATATATGGCGACCCAACCTAAAGTGTCGCGTACAGGCATTGGCGCGAGCAAGGGGCGATTTGGCACCTTCGCCGGCGTCTTCACACCCAATGTATTGACCATTCTCGGCCTCATCCTCTTCCTGCGCACTGGCTGGGTGGTGGGGCAAGCGGGTCTGGTTGGGGCGCTCGTGATCGTGCTGCTCTCCAACATCATCACCCTGCTCACCGGGCTTTCGTTGTCGGCCATCGCCACGAGCATGCGGGTGCGCACCGGCGGAAACTACTACATGATCTCCCGCTCGCTGGGTCTGGAGATCGGCGGTGCGATTGGCATCCCGCTCTATCTCTCCCAGGCGATCTCGGTCGCCTTTTACATCATCGGCTTTACCGAAGCGCTGCTCTCCGTCCCCTTCTTTCAGGGCTTCGACCCGCGCATGATCTCCACCGCCCTGGTGCTTGGCTTTGGCCTGATCGCGTACATCGGCGCGGACTTTGCCCTCAAAATCCAGTACATCGTTTTGGCCGCGCTCGGCGCTGCGTTGGTCTCCTTTTTTGCCGGCGGCTGGGACAGCTTCATTCCTCCAACCTTGACCCCAGAGTATTCAGAAGGCGTCTCCTTCTGGATCGTCTTTGCGGTCTTTTTCCCGGCTGTCACGGGCATCACCGTGGGGGCGAGCATGTCCGGCGACCTCAAGGATCCGGGCAAAAGCATTCCGCTGGGAACCATGGCCTCGATCCTGGTCACGGCGATCATCTACATCGCCACCGTGATCTGGCTTTCGCTCCACGCCACGCCGGCCGAGTTGGTCAGCAACAATCTGATCATGGAGGATATTGCCGCCTGGCCAATCCTGATCCTGATCGGCGTCTGGGCAGCCACCCTTTCCTCGGCGTTGGGCAGCGTGATCGCAGCGCCCCGGGTGCTTCAGGCGCTGTCGCTGGACCGGGTGGTGCCGCGTTGGTTTGGCAAGCAACTGGGGAGTCGCACCGAGCCGCGCGCGGCAGTGCTCGCCACCGTGGTGATCGCATTGGTTGTGATCTGGTCCGGCGATCTCAACTTTGTGGCGCCGGTGATCAGCATGTTCTTTCTCAACACCTACGGCATGACCAACCTCGCGGCGGGCATCGAAAAGCTGGTGGGCAACCCCAGCTATCGCCCTCGGTTCAACATCCACTGGAGCGTCTCCATGTTGGGCGCGTTCGGCTGCTATGGCGCCATGTTCCTGATCAACGCGCCGGCCACCATCCTTGCCATCGTCATCAGCTATGGCATCTACTTCAATTTGGAACGACGGTCGCTGACCCGCACTTGGGGCGATGTGCGCAGCGGCATCTGGTTTGCGTTGGCCCGGCTTTCGCTGCTGCGTCTGGAGTCGCAGCGCTATCACGCCAAGAACTGGCGACCGAACATCCTGGTCTTTACCGGTCAGCCCCACAACCGCCAGGAGCTGGTGCGCATGGCCGACTGGCTGAGCAGCGGCAAGGGCATCGTCACCTTTGTCCAGCTTCTGGTGGGCGAATTCGACCAGTTGAAGGGGCCGCGGCTGCGCCAGGCCGCCCGCCGCCACATTCGCAGCTATATTCTGGAGCGCGACATGATGGCCTTTGCCGAGGCGGATGTGGTCAGGGATTTCTTCGAGGGGGCGTTGACCATCATCCAGGCCCACGGCGTCGGCGGATTGGAGCCAAACTCTGTGCTGTTGGGGTGGAGCAGGCAATCGCAGGGTCGCACCGCGCAGATCAAGCTGATGCGGAAATCCGCGGCCCTGGGCAAGTCGGTCTTCTTTCTGCACATGGACGAAGAACAACAGTTTGGGCGGCAACAGGTGATCAACGTCTGGTGGCGCGGGCGCGGCGGCAACGCAGATCTCATGCTGCTGATTGCGCATCTGATCGGCCAGAACCGCACCTGGGGAAATGTGAAGATTCGGCTGTTGCGCATCATCGAACACGAAGATGGCAGGGAGCAAACACTGGAACATATGCGCACGACGCTCGATGAGGTGCGCGTGCTGGACCGAAGCCATTGTGATCGTGCCCGAAGGCTCGCACGACACGACCGAAGCCATCTTGAGCGCTGGAGCCAGGATGCCGACCTGACCATGCTCGGTCTGATGCTGCCCGAAGATTTGGACGAAG
>JAAUPU010000264.1 GCA_012032975.1 Caldilineaceae bacterium
CGAATTCTGCTTCTGCCCGCCGCACCCTACGACGGGACGTATTCGATCGTTACCGAGGGCGTGCGCGTCGCCGCGAGGCAGATGCGCTTGATGTATTGCCCCTTTGCCGAACTCGGCTTGATGCGCACGACGTGCGCCAGGGCGGCCTCGATGTTCTCCTTGTGCTTGACGAAATCGCGGAATTTCTGAAAGTCGTCCCAAACCAGCCGAAAGTCAGTGGTTTCGTGGATCAACACCAGCAGGCCCTCGCCATTCGTCGTCAGATTGACTGCCGGGCGATCTCCAATGCTCCGGAAAGTCCGCCGCGCTTGCCACGCTGAACGAGCAGGCAATTGCCCACCCGGCGAGCAACGTGAAGCGAAGCACGGCGCGACCGAGGACCACTTGGCCCTTAGTGCGTCGTGGCGACAGCGGGTGCTTCGGCCGGGGCCGCCTGGCCGGCGTCGGCCTGCTGCAGACGATCCGCAGCGGCTGGTGTTTCGGCAACCACACGTGGCTCGAGGAATTCGCCTCGCCGAGCCCGGCCGGTGGACTCACGACGACGGTGAGCGTGTGCAACAGCGGCGCTACTACCGCCTGCGTTTCGACCCGAGCAGTACCGCGGGCGACCGGCGCGCCTATGCGCTGGTGCTGACCGCCGACGCCAGGTCGCCGTTGGCATCCAGGGCCAGAAAAATTGACCGTGCCCAACGTGTCGATCTTGCCGGTAGCGGGATGACGATCCTGCAAGTTGACGGGGCCGGTCAGACGATGGGCCGCGGTGCGTAAATCGCCATTCAACTCGAAGTGAACGTTCCGTTCAGCAAAGCGGGCACGCCAACGAAGCAATGCTTCGTCGCTGCGCTGGTCGGCCGGCAATTGGTCCATCTCCTCGGCAAAACGTTCCGCGCCGCGACCGACCAGCAGCACATGGGGCAGTTCGTCCATCACCTGCCGCGCCAATGTGATCGGGTTGCCATAGCCCAGCAGAGCAGCCACCGCGCCCGAGCGCAACGTGCGCCCGTCCATGATGCTGGCGTCGAGTTCGACCTCGCCGGCCACGTTGGGCAGACCGCCATAGCCGACGCTGTGTTCGTCTGGGTCGTCCTCGGTGATGCGACAGGCCAGTTCGACCGCATCGAGTGCGCGGCCGCCTTGACGCAGCAAATCCATAGCCGCAGTCATCCCCGCGCGTCCGTTTTCACTGGCAACGATGGTCGGCATCAAGGCTCCAAAAAGAGATCGTTGACAGCCAAACGCCAGCCAGGCACGGCCGGTTCGGCATCGGCCAATGTGCCGCGTCGATAGACGACGGCGCGATTCGGCGCCTCTTGGCGATAGACGGAGACGACATCCTCGTGTAGCAGATCGACATCCCAGACCACAAGCGTGCCAGCGGCGAAATAATCGCGACGCTTGGCCGCGATGGACTCTTCAGCCGCCGGACCGTAGTCACCCTCGCTGCGCACCTCCACCGCAAAACTGGGGGCGCCCTGCAAGAATTTCATGCCAGTCAGAGTTCCGGTGAAGAAAGCGGCATCCGGGCTGAAGGAACGACGATGAGGCAGATCGACGAGGAAGCCAACATTGTCGCCGAGGGCAATACCACTGCCTGTGCGCCGGGCGTAGTCGCGGAGACTCGCGTAGATCTCACCCGCGGCATAGGCGGGCATGAAGCCGGTGGGGGAGATGCGGACGATCTTTCCATTGACGATTTCGGCCTTGCCGTTGTTGGGCAGATCGGCCAATTGCTGGACGAGCGACAGTTTCTCAACGGTTGCCATCATTCACTCCGGCAGGTGAAAGCTCGGCACTGGCCAAAGAGGCTTGGATCGTCGATTCGATCTGGCTGCGCAGGGAGTCCCACGCGATCTCAGGGCGCTTATTGACCGTGACAAAATCCTGGGCGAAGAAGACATTGTAGACACCCGTCAGCGCAAAAAGGCGCGCGGCCAGCGGATGACCCGCCGCGGTATCCGCACTGGCAAAATTCAGCGGGCGCTCGAAACGAACGCCGCCGAGGACAAACTTGAGCGCATTGGGATTGGGGGGTCGATTGGGCGCGAATCTCCATGCCCACAGTATAGCAGGGTTGATGGGGGCGTTCAAACCAACGGGGCGGAATCGGCTGGAAAAGGAAGTGGGGGATGATAGCCACGAATTCCGGGAATGGGCGATAAGTTGTTCGGTGACAACCGATCCCTTGGCCCATTCCCGGAATCCTGTGTAGGCCTCAACCCGGCGGGGCCAGGAGCCGGCTGAGAATAGCCCCGCCGATGGTCGCTGACGTAGGCTGGATCAGGCAGGCAGTCGCTCGGCCATGATCTCGGCGATGTCCTTGACTTTGACGCCCTGGTCGGCTTCCTTGGATGCGTCGGTCATCATGGTCAGGCAGAAGGGACAGCCGACGGCGATGGTCTTGGCGCCGGTCTCGGCGGCTTCGTGATAGCGGGCCATGTTGACCGCCTCGTCGCCGTGCTCCTCCTCCTTCCACATCTGCGCACCGCCCGCGCCACAGCAGAAGGATTGCTTGCCGTGGCGCGGCATCTCGACCGTTCCCAGCCCCATCTCGGTCAGAAGGGTGCGCGGCTCGTTGACGATGCCGTTGTGGCGGCCCAGATAACAGGGGTCGTGGAAGGTGATGGTGTCGCTATCGCCGTTACCCTGCACGCTGATCTTCTTGGCCGCGGTCAGTTCGGCCAGCAATTGGGTGTGGTGGATCACATCGTAATGGCCGCCGAACTGGCCGTACTCCTTGCCCAACGCCTGGAGGCAGTGAGGGCAGGTGGTGACAATGCGCTTGGGGTTGACTTCGTTGAGCGTCTCGATATTCGCTGTGGCCATCTCGAAGAAGAGGTATTCGTTGCCAGAACGCCGCGCCGCATCGCCGGTGCAGCTTTCCATTTCGCCGAGGACGGCAAAGTTGACGCCCGCGGCGTTGAGCACCTTGGCGAAGGCCTTGGAGGTCTCCTGTGCGCGGGGGTCATAGGCCGGCGCGCAGCCCACCCACCAGAGCACGTCGGGTTCGGGATTCTCGTCGATGGTGGGCACGTCCAGTCCGTCGGCCCAGGCCATGCGGTCGGATGCGCTCAGATTCCACGGGTTGCCGCTGCGCTCCATGCCGCGGTAGGCGGTCTGCAACTCGGCGGGGAACTCGTTTTCCATCAACATTTCCCAGCGGCGGATGTAGAGGATGTCGAACATCGGCTCGTTGCCGACCGGGCAGATATCGATGCACGCGCCGCACGCGGTGCAGGCCCAGACCGCGGATTTGCTGATGGCAAAATCGACCAGGTTAAACTCGGACGCCGCGCCATTGGCCAACTCTTCAAGATGGCCGTTGAGATAGTAGCGTTTGTTGATCTCCAGCGCGGAGGGGGAAAGTTCCTTGCCGGTCACATATGCGGGACAGACATCCTGGCAGCGGTTGCACATGATGCACGAGTAGGCATCGACCAGGTGGGTCCAGGGCAGTTCTTCAATCTTGGCGACGCCGAATTCTTCGATGGATTCATCCTCGAAATTGATCGGCTCCAGCGTGCCGAGCGAGGTGCGCTCTGGCTTGGTCAGGAAGTTGACGCCCGACATGATCAGGTGAAAATGTTTGGTGTAGGGGAAATAGGGCAGAAAGGCCAGGATCAGGCCAATGGCCAGCCACCAGCCCAGATGTTGACCCATCACCAACGCGCCCTCGCTCCATCCGCTCCATGCGCCGCCGACGAGGCTGGCGAAGGGTTGGAAGGGGTCGCCGCCATGCTGCGCAACGGTGAAGCTTTCGCCCAACATGCGGAAGCCCACATGACAAAGAATGAAGACGCCGACGATGAGAGAGTCGCGCCGGATTGCGCCCTTTTTCACTTTCTCCATCAGCATGATGTTGTCGCGATAGGTGAGCGCCTTGCTGCGAAAGACAAAACGACGCAGCAGGAAATAGACCATGCCGACCAAGACCGAGATGGTGAAGAGATCGGCCAGGAAGCGATAGAGATCGCCGATGATACCTTCGCCCATGAAGGTGATGGGGAACAAGCCCTGGAGTACATCGCCAAAGTTGACCAGAAAATAGAAGATAAACCCCCATGCCACCATGCCATGAAAGATGCTCGCCAGGGGCCGCGTCTTCCAGATCGGCTTGGTGGTGATCCAGGTCACCAGCGCGCCGATGGCCTGACGCCCCAGTTCTTTGAGCGGGACCGGCTCGCCACTGCCGCGCAAGATGACCCGATAGACATTGCGAAAACCGATGTAGGTGTAGATCAGGGAGGTGATAACCAGTACGATAAAAAGGAGCTTCTCCTGCGAAGTTAACATGGACCTCTGTTCCTCCTAGGACAGTCGGACGTACACACCATGATAGAAGTCACGCTTGCCCGTCGGGCTGGTGCGGAGACGTATCTATCTCACGCCCGTCCAAAACGACGAGAGCATCGTGCTGGGAGAAAGTACCTCTATGATGTACAACCGAACGGTTTTGGGGTCGTTGTGAGAGGGTTACTGTCGCGCAGGAGTCAAGGGCAGAGAAGAGAAGCGGCATCACTCCGCCCGTCTCGATCCTCGACCGTCACGCTGTGCCCTTCCAGCGCAACAACCTCATGCCATTGAGCGTCACCAGCAGCGAGGCGCCCACATCCGCCAACACGGCCAGCCACATGGAACCCGCACCGAGCAGCACCACGACAAAGAAAAGCAGCTTGATGGCGATGCTGAAGGCCACATTGGCGCGGATCGTGCGCATGGCCGCACGGCTCAATCGGTAGGCAAAGGGCAATCGGCGCAGGTCGTCGCTCATCAGCGTGATGTCGCCCGCCTCCATGGCCAGCGCCGACCCGCCTGTGGCCGCGCTCATGGAGATGCCCACATCCGCGCTGGCCAGGGCCGGTGCGTCGTTGATGCCATCGCCGACCATCGCAACAGGCCCATACTCGGCCCGCAAGTTCTGCACCGTGGTCAGCTTGTCGGCCGGCAACAGATTCGCACGTACATCGGTGACACCCACCTGGTCGGCGATCAACTGGGCCGCGGCGCTGCCATCCCCGGTGAGCATGGCGATGTTGCGGATGCCGGCGCTCGTCAGTTGTGCGATGCTCTCGGCTGCGGTCGAACGCACCGTATCGCTGACGACGATGGAGCCGATGTACCTCCCATCCGCGCCGACCATGATCGGGGTCAGGCCCTGACGTTCGTCGCCATCTGCCAGTGCGCACTGCTCTGGGCTGTGCTGGATGTGGGCGTCAAAATGGGCGTGGCTGCCCACGATGACGGCGCGTCCGTTCACGGTGCCAACGACGCCCAAACCGGAGAGTGCGGTCACGCCGGTGGCAGTTGGATAGGCGGCCTGGCTGCCCGACGTTTCGGATGCAGAGAGAATCGCACGAGCCAACGGATGCTCGCTGCGCCGCTCCACTGCACTGGCCAGGGCGAGCACATCGTCGCAGGCATGGCAATGGGCGAGATCGTCTATCGGAAAGGATTGATGCTCGAAGGCGCAAGCCGGC
>JAAUPU010000265.1 GCA_012032975.1 Caldilineaceae bacterium
AACCTCCAATCCGCTCTCGCTTCGGCCGAGCGGATCTTCGAGCTGCTGGATACGCCGGAGGTCATCGCCGATCCAGCGGATCCGGAGACCCTCTCGGGCTTCCGCGGCGAGTGGTCTTCGACCACGTGGACTTTGCCTACCGCGAGGAGGACTGGGTGTTGCGGAACGTCTCCTTCCGTATCGCGCCCGGGGAGTCCGTGGGCATCGTGGCCACCGTCGAGGCTGCCGCCCTGACCACCGCCCGGCTGTTGAACGAGGCGGCCCGGGCGGGAGGCAAGACCCTGACCATCGAGCCACAATTTGTTCCCGACGCATTTGCCGCCCTCAGTGCGGGTGACGGGGCGCGACACGACGCCCTGGTGCGGGCCGGGCTCCGCATGATCCTGTCGCGTCGGAGGAGATGGAGGTGGTGGGCGAGGCCGCCACGGGCCGAGAAGCCATCGCCCAGGCCGAGGAGCTTCAGCCGGACGTGGTGCTGATGGATATCCAGATGCCGGAGCTGAACGGCATCGAATCGACGCGGGCCATCGTCACGGCCAGCCCCCACATCGGCGTGATCATGGTCACCATGTTCGAGGATGACGAATCGGTCTTTGCCGCCATGCGCGCCGGCGCGCGCGGCTATGTGCTCAAGGGGGCGGATCAGGAGGAGATGTTGCGCGTGATCCACGCGGTGGCGCGCGGGGAGGCGCTCTTTGGCCCGGCGATTGCCCAGCGCCTGACCCAGTTTTTTCTCAGCAACGTGCGCCGCTGCCACCTACCATCTTCCCCGAACTCACCGCGCGCGAACGCGAAGTCCTGGATCGACTGGCCCAAGGCGACAACAACGCCGAAATTGCGCGCCGGCTCGATGTCTCGGTCAAGACGGTGCGCAACCACGTCTCCAATATCTTCAACAAACTCCAGGTGGTCGATCGCGCACAGGCGATCATCCGCGCCCGCGATGCAGGGCTGGGCAACGATGTAGCGAAGTAGGGCGAATCCAATAAAAGCATCCACGAAGCGCGCCTGCAAGGCAACCGCCCTTGGCCGCGAAGTAGCGCGAAGAACGAGGTCAAATCTCGGTGTTCCGTGGCGCCCTTCCTGGATAGTGATTTTCCTTCTTCGATCAAAAAAAAATGAGGGGTGACAGGGCGAGAGAAGAAACACCGCCTTGTCACCCTGTCACCCCCTCACCCCCTCATCCAAATAGGGCAGGAGCGTGGCTATCTTGCATAGCGGAGGGTGACGCCGAGGATGTAATAGCCAGCCAGGATCGAGCCGCGAACAGTGCCGCTGACCTTGGACTTTCCGGCGCGGCGGGGGTGGAAGCTAACGGGCACTTCGAGGATACGCACGCCACGCCTGGCCGATTTGACCATCATCTCCGTCGGCCAGCCAAAGGTCATCTCGCGCATCTCCAGCGCCAGCAGCAGATCGCGACGTACAGCGCGATAGGGGCCGAGGTCGGTGACTTCGATCTGGTAGAGCGCCTGCATCAGCCGGGAGCTGAGCCAGTTGCCAAAGCGTTGGTGAGGGGGCATTGCACCCGGAGCGATCTGGCCGCGGGTGCGCGACCCCAACACCAGATCATAGCCATCGCGCTGGATCGGCTCGATCGAGACGGGGCATCTCATCCGGCGGCGAGCTGAAATCTCCATCCAAAAAGACAACGATCTCCGCATCCGTCGCAGCCGCAACACCCGCCGCGCACGCAAAGCCATAGCCGCGGCGAGGCTCGGCAACGACAATGGCGCCAGCGGCGGCGGCCAACCTTGCGGTCTCATCGGTCGAGCCATTATCGACCACGTAGACCGCATCCACCGGCTGTTGACGGGCCTGCTGCACCAGGTCGCCGATGTTGCCGGCCTCGTTGAGCGCGGGGATCACGACGGCGGTATTCATCGAACAGAGATCGCGTTGTGACGCTGCAAGAACGCTCGGCTGTGGTGCGCACGTTCGGCGGGCAACCTCTCCAGGTCTGCTGCAAGTCGCACCAAATCCTCGACCGTGTCCACATCGTACCAGCTTGGCAGCAGCGCCGCGCGCAGCCCTTCGGCCTCCGCAATGGCCAGCGTGTCCGCCAATACCCGCGGGTGGACATCTCTACATCGCGCACCAGGCGTGGGTTAGGCTGGCGTAGGCCGATCAGATAGTAACCGCCATCTTCGCTGGGACCGAAGAGCGCATCCACCTTTTCCTCCGCCAATTGGTCGAATGCTTGGGCCACCAATTCAGGCGGCAGCGATGGGCCGTCGCTGTTGATGGCCGCGACGTGGTCGAAGCCCTGGTTCAGACAGGTGGTCAAAACGTGATCCAGCCGCGCGCCCAGGTTTTCGCCAACTTGGGCCACGCGTATGAAGTCGGGGGCAATGGCCGCGAAATAGTCTTCGGCATCAACCGGGGCAAAGGCAACGCCACAGACGACTTGGGGACAGAGCAACTGGACGCGCCGCGCAATGTCGAAGCTATCCAGCAGAAAAGCCTCGTAGAGCTCAGCGGCCTGTTGCTGCGAAAGCGGCGGACAGAGACGCGTCTTGGTACGCCCGGCGCCGGTTCTTTGGCCATCACCAGCAAAGCCTGTCGCATCCGTTCTCCATTCCTGTATCTGCCAGCTATGAGATGCCTATAACCGGCGCATTCTCGCCCAACCGGGTGCGCGCCACCTGAAGCTGTCGCGCCTGGGTGAAGGCCAGGTAGGCGATATAGCCGTAGCCACCCACATAGAGCAGCAGCCAGAAAAACATCCACCAGATGGCGTGGACCACGCTGTAGGCCAGCAGCGCGCTGGCGTAGGTTGCCAATAATAGTTCGATCCAGAAGGTGGGATCCTTGGGCAGAGCATAGTCGCTGACCTGCCAGTCGGCAGGCTGGGTCGTCACGGCAAACTTGGGCGTGCGTTTGAATTCGCTGCGCCGACCGGTCACAGCTTCAAAGACCGCGCGCGAATTGTTGACAGAGAGACCGGTGCCCAGCGCGACGAGCAGGGCCAGCCGCCCCAGGCTGGGCAACCACGGGGTGCGCCGCCCACGCAGCACAACCCAGTACATGGTGGGCGGACCAATCGCTGCGCAGGTGAAAAGGGGTGCGAAATAGAGCAAGGGGCTTTGGGAAAACGACATAGGCAAGAGCAGCAGCAGATTGATCAACATCAGGGGATGCACGGCATAGTTTGGTAAGATGCAGAGTGCCCGCCACTTTGCGCCAGGTCGGTCCCGGTCTACGCCAGAGTTGGCCCAGCAGTTTGTGCGCCGTCTGGATGCTGCCCTTGGCCCAGCGGAACTGCTGGCGCTTGAACGCATCCACCTGGACGGGCACCTCCGCCGGGGTGACCACATCGGGCAGATAGGCGATGCGCCAACCGGCCAGTTGGGCGCGGTAGCTCAGGTCCAGATCCTCGGTCAGGGTGTCGCCCTGCCAGCCGCCCACATCATCCATGGCCGCACGCCGCCAGACGCCCGCCGTGCCGTTGAAGTTGAGAAACGCGCCGATCCGCGCACGCGCGGTCTGCTCGACAATAAAGTGACCATCGATTCCCAGAGCCTGGGCCTGGGTCAAGTGAGAAGTGTCTGGGTTGAGGTGGCCCCAGCGGGTCTGCACACAGCCGACTTCTGGGTCATCGAAACAGGGGATCGTGCGCTGCAAAAATCGGACGGCGGCACAAAGTCGGCGTCGAAGATGGCGATCAAGTCGCCGGAGGCCGAAGCCATGCCAAGCTGGAGTGCGCCCGCCTTGTAGCCGCTGCGATCGTGGCGGTGCAGATGCTGAATGTCAAGCCCGCTCCCTTCATAGTCTGCGATCAGCGCCGCGATGATCGCGGTCGTGTCGTCAGTAGAATCGTCCAACACTTGAATCTGCAACCGCTCGCGCGGCCATTCCAGCGCTGCAACCGCTCTGAGCAAGCGACCTGCCACATGGCGTTCGTTGAAGATGGGAAGCTGAACGGTCACTGCAGGAAGTTGAGGTGGACCGTCATCGTGAGCCGGCCGCGCGGCTGCGGGCAAAGGATGCTCTGCAGTCCCGTCGATCTTCCCTGCGCGTCGCCAGTAGATCCATGTATGCACCAGCGAGTTCGTGCCGTAGACCGCCAGCAGGCCGACGCTGACCAGATAGAGTAGCTCGATGGCGAACATCACGACCGAATCACCATAGGAAGAAAACTCGGGGTTCGCCAAATTTCTTGACCAGATAGTGATCGATGCCAAAGGCGCGCCCCGACCGTGTCAGCGCGACCACAAACGAAGAGACCATCAACAGAACATAGGTCCAAATCCACTCGGATCCACCGAAGTAGGCAAGAAAAAGGTTGAAGAAGAAGAATGTCGCGCCCAGACCGGACAACATGGTCAACCCGCCGAAGAGCAAGCCCAAGCCTAGCAAAAGCTCGCCGACCATTTGGAAGCCGGCAAAGAGACCCGGCGCCTGCAAAATGGTGCCGTTGATCAATGCCCGGTAGAATTCTGGGCCGCCCCCGTTGTCGTTGAAGAGATAGTTGAAGAGACCCAGGATGCCATCGGCAGTGTAGACGCCTTTGGTGAAATTATCATACCAGGTCACCAGCAAGATCACACCGAGCGTCACGCGCAGGAGTGCGATCACACGGCGCACCGTTTGTACCTCGCTGGACGGGGCAACGCTGTTCGTCATTTCAGATCCCTTTCCCTGCTGAATCGATCCATTGCTGTTCAAGCCGCACTTTTGGCGACCGAGAGATTCGTAGTTGATGCTAGACGCGCCTGCCAAATGCGATGGGCAATGAAGACGCCCAGGGCCATCGATAGCGTCGTGGTGATGCTGCCCAGCGAAAGCAGGGGCACACCCACCAGCGAATGGCCCAGATTGCAGCCGCCGGAGATCGCCGCGCCGACCCCCATCAGCAGCCCGCCCGCGGCCAATTGGCCATAGCGCGCCAGACTGTCGCCCCGAACCCAAAGCGTGCCCGCCAGCCATGCCGCGACCAGCGCACCGGGCACTAGGCTCACCAACGAGAGCGGAATCCAGATGGGCGGCGCGATGCCATCCACCAACCATGTGTAGATCGCGGTGGGTACGCCAGATGTGCCATAAGTGTAGTTCGACCCGCCTATGCGCGCCAGCGGCCAGGCCACGACGATGACCAGAGCGGTCACCCCACCCAGCAGGGGCCAGTTCCAATAGGGCGCCGATCCACGCGCGCTCCGCGCCACATCAGTAGAATAGCCGCCACGCCAAGCAGACCGACGAGCGCCCACCCAACCACAGGTCCGGCCACGTTGAGCAGCGTTGCTGCCTGACCGTCGATCTCCACAGGATTCTCGCGCAGCAGCTCGCGTAGGGGAGAGAGTGGGCCGCGATAGGTGGCGATGTCGCCAATCGACCAGGTGACCAGGCCGATCAGCACGGCCAACATGCCGTGGCCCAGCTTGTAGAAGAAGCCAGTGATACAGGACGAAGCCACCACCATACCGACGCCAAAGATCAGACCACCCAAGACATTGGCGGGCCAGGCAAAGG
>JAAUPU010000266.1 GCA_012032975.1 Caldilineaceae bacterium
GCTGGCGTCGCATCTTGAAGGGAATATCGCAGTGCAGACCTGGCCGGCATTGCGGCCGCTGGCGCGGAGATGAGCGGTTCGGGCATTGCCGTGGCCGTGCAAAGCCGGGGCACGACCATGATCCAGAAACGGGGATTGGCCCGGCTCAACAACCTGGAGCTTTTCCCCCAGTCGCCCAGCCTGACCCTGGAAACCTATGAAGCCATCGGTCGCAACGCGGCGCGCTACGCCAAAGGGGAAGCGGCCAGCCCCGTCCCGGTCAAGGTGGACAACTGGGCGCGGCTCAAGCTGATCGTCAAGACCGCCCTGCTCCACCGCCGCGAGTTGGACGAAGAACGCGATCAGCCACCCCAGGAGATGATCTTCGACTGGGAGCCGGATGTGTAAGGTGACGGTTGGGGAACGGGGACGAACCAGTCCTGGATTACTTGGTGGGGTTAACTTCCAGCATCGTCAATGCTCATGCAGCCAAGGGATCGCTTTGCATAAACTGACGAACCGGTAGCGAAGTCAGGTAAAGATGATACAGACCGGCCCACATCATTAGGTCGTCGTCATCTCCCAATTCACCATCCTGATAACGTCGAAAAAAGTCGATGGTTGAGTACCCATATCTCTGTTCGTAAGCGTGTAGACGGTCGCTGAGCTCATCAAAGGATACACGTTGTGGTCTGAACATTGCTCGTTTCTCCCAAGACTATCGACGGGTCGCTATGTACGGCAACTGAGCTATCACAGTCGTTTTGGCAAATAGTTCTGGCCGGTCAGTCTGCTCACAGTTCTGGTAGTGTAGACGACTGGTCTGAATAGCTTTCAACAATTAAAGTGTATGAATGGGTATTTGCACATTACGTGATGCCAGAGCCATTGATGACGACGAGGATTTGGAGGTTCGGAATGACAATAACATTAAGTCTGCCACCATTGCTAGAAGAGCAACTTGCCGAGGAAGCGAAGCTGGAAGGTTTCCCGCCATCCACATATGCGCAGCGCATCTTGGAGGAATATCTGCAGAAAAAGACGCGTCGGAACCAAGGGGTGGTGTTATTGCAATCCTGGATCGATGACGATGACGGCACCGAACAGGAAGAAACTGGAGACTATTTGGTTGAGGCATTGGACGAAGATCGCCTATCAGAACGCAAGCATTTTCCGCCTGATCTGGAGGGAATAACCTGGTGAGTCTTGTCGTTCTGCTGGATGCTGGGCCATTAGGTTTGGTGACAAATCCGCAGCGATCCCAGGCAAGTCTGCGCTGTGCTCAATGGCTGCAACTGCTGTTGTCTGCCGATACCCGCGTGATTGTTCCAGAGATCGCAGACTATGAGAAACGGCGCGAATTGCTGCGCGCAAACAAGACAAACGGTCTTAAGCGTTTGGATGCTATCGCTAATTTCACCGAGTATCTGCCCATCACAACAGATGCCATGCGACAGGCTGCTTTATTTTGGACGCAGGCACGGCGCGAAGGCCGACCAACAGCCGCGAACCTGGCCCTGGATGGCGATGTGATTCTTGCTGCCCAAGCTACCACTATAGGCGCTCCAAACGCTATTGTTGCGACAACCAACGTGGGGCACTTGTCTCGCTTTGTACCAGCAGCACAGTGGCAGGAGATCCATGCCAGCACCCCCTGAACTCCTCGACCTGACCGATCACTTCGCCCGCAACCTGGACGCGTTCAAACGGGGCGTCTACAACGAAGCCCAGGTGCGGGTCGAGTTCATCGATCCCCTTTTCGCCGCGCTGGGCTGGGATGTTCACAACCGCACCGACTACGCCGACCCCGCGGACGGCGCCCGCCATGACCAGATGGTAGCCCTGGTCCAGCGCATGTTGGCGCTGCACAAGCAGCTGGCCGCGGCGACGGTTCCCCACAGCCGCGAGCTGTTCCAGCGCCAGATCGACGCGACGGACGCGCGGATCGACGGGCTGGTCTACGAGTTGCGAGTTGACTGAGGAGGAGATTCGGATCGTGGAGGGGAATCAATAGCTACCCACCGCCGGATGGGAAGAAGAACCGATCGAAGCCCTGCTGACGTAGCCCTTTTTGGAGAACCTGGTCGCCTGTCCACAGAAGACCATCGAGCGAAAGGGCAAGCGCAACATGCACCGTATCATTCACGTCAACTGGCGCGCATAGATCTGCCGCTTGTGCCAGGCTATCTGGTTTGAGGAGTCTTTCAGGATAGACTTCGAGGCGTTTCAGCAGGCGATAAAGCAAGCGCAGGAGATCATCTTCGCTGAGATGACTAAGCTCTGTCAGGCGTTCTTTGTGCTTGAACAACTCGACGACGACGTACTCGCAGATGAAAAAGTCATACTCGGTGCGGAAATGATCTCGACGAAAGTCGATGGTTCACGGAGCAGAGCCGAGAAGAGCACATTCGTATCGACCACAATTGGGGGATGTAGCGCACTCATGACACGCTATGGTTTGCTCATCTGCGCGCGAACCTGCGACCAACCGAACTCGTCGATTTCGGCAGCCAGTTGTTCGGCTGCTTCGCGGGTCAACTGGCTGCGGCGCCGGGTCGCTTCGATTTCCAGATAGTCAAGAAAACGAACAATCTCTTCACGGTCGAACAGGTCAGTTGGCACGCGTACAAGGATCACATCTTGCTCCACGGCTACTTCATATCCTGCGATCATGGACGCTCCCTATTTCATCCTCATGTCTGGCAACGCGCCAGAACGGCTGATGGCACAGTATAACAGAACGGGTAGAACTTCACATATAGACGATCCAATGCCTTCTGCAGCCCGCCGTCGCCCGCCATGGCCAGATCGACGCGACGGACGCACAGCTCGACAATCTGGTCTACGAGTTGTACGACCTGACCGATGAAGGGATTCGGATCGTGGAGGGGAAGGCGCAATGAAACCGATTCGGTTGAGCGCACATGATGAGATAGTCGTTATGACGGTCTACACCTATTTCTATTAAGGAGGTGCACGATGAAAATCAGATACGATCGAGAAGTTCGACGCGTTGAGCATCATCTTCACAGAAACCACCGTGACAACCGAAGAGGTCGCGGAGGGGATCGCCGTCGAATACGATGCCGAGGGGCAACTGGCCGGCATTGAGATTCTTGACGCCCGCCGCAAGCTTGGTCCAACCGACCCGTTCCATTCCGTCACGTTTGAGGGATTGGCACCGACTGCTACTGCTCGGTGATAATCGTTCGCATGAAGATGCTCTACCTGTCCAAACGTGCGCCCGGATTCAATCCGCAACAATTGGAATTTGAGACGGTCGGTCTACCGCAATGACGCGACGGACGCGCAAATCGACGGGCTGGTCTACGAATTATACAAGTTAACCGACGAGGAGATTCGAATTGTGGAGGGGCGGGAGTGAATATCTGCCGCGCGTGGTATACTACGCGCAAGAGCACCGAAAAAGCGGTGATATGGAGGAGATGAATCTCGGAGGCAAGGAATGTCCCCAGAAGTAGTCGCTGCAATGGAACCCTTTGTGCGACGTGGCCTCTTCCCGAACGCAGAAATGGCAGTGACCGAGATTGTGCGGGATTATGTCCTGCGCCAGATCGAGCGCTATCGGGCCATCGAAGCGGACTTGGAAGAGCGCTATGGCATGACGTATGAACAATTTGATGACTATCTGAAAGCCCGTTCACAAACTCTTCTGGAACACCCCAACCCCCGTGCTGGGACAGGCAGTTATGGCGGAAGAGGATGACGCCCAGGACTGGAAGATGGCCCGAGAGATGGCGCGAAGCTGGTTGGGTCTACAGGGCGAGATTGCCAGGTGAGCTCCTTGCCCGTCCTGCTCAGTTTTCTTGTCACAACATTGCAGCAGTCGGGCTTGTGTCACTCCGTTCGCGTGTTGGAGACCCATCCTTTTTCCGATCGTCAGTTCGCTCTCAAATTGCGCGCAGAATTGTTCATGGGTGACATTCTTCAGGTCCGCATCTACCGCAATGAGGATCATATCGATTATTCCTATCAACTTTTGCGCGAGAACCAACCGGTTCTTCGTTGGGATAACAAGGAACACTTTCCGGAAATCTCCACATATCCTCATCACTTCCACAGCCCGTCAGGCCAGGTGCAGCCCTCTCTTCTTAGCGGAGAACCCGTTGCAGACCTGCCAGAAGTATTGAGATTTCTTACCTCCCGTTCTCCCGATCAGTCCTGATTCTGATAATGATCTCAGTAAACCCACAGATCGAAGAACGAATTTTGCAGCTATCACTTCAAGATCAAGTGCAGTTGATGGAATGGTTGGCATCCACGATACGACGCAACTCGGGTTTAGTCGATAGTACAGGAGAACTTACTGTTCGGGAAGATATCCCGGCGGCAATGGCAGACGATCCAGAAATTCAGGCCGAACTCTCTGCAATCCAAGCAGAGTTTGCGGTCACCGATCTGGATGGTTTGCGGAGTCCATAATGACGAATAGTGCCTCGACCCATCACCATTACCCCCTCGCCGACCACCCGGAACAGCTGCGCGCAGCAACGGTCGCCCGTTGACCGAGATCGATCTGGACGCTGTCGCCGCGGGCGAATTGTCCGTCGAAGACTTGCAGATCAGCGGGGAAACCTTGCGCGCCCAGGCCGAGATCGCGCGCAATGCAGGATACGGCGAAGTGGCTGCCAACCTGACGCGCGCGGCCGAACTGACCGCGGTGCCCAACGAGGAGCTGCTGCGCATGTACGAAATGCTCCGCCCTGGCCGTGCCAGCTATGAGGAACTCTCACAACTGGCCGATTCGCTGGAAGCAGAGTTTCTGGCGCCGACGACGGCCGCATTTGTGCGCGAGGCTGCCGAAGTCTACCGCCGCCGCAATCTGCTCCGACGTCCCGCGTGACCACCCTCGTCGCCCAGATTGCGCCGCAGCGCAGCACCCAATACGCGGATCTGGCGCGTCATCTCGCCCCGCTTGAGCTACAGCTAAGCTGCCTGGGCGCAACACTCAGCAATCTGGACCTGATCGAGTTGGCGGGTCAAAGCTATCTGCGCTTCGACCTGCCTTCAACGCCGGACGCAGATCAGCTGGCCGAGCTGGGATCAATGGCGATGACCAACGCCTTCTTCGTCTACCACCCACGGATCGGCGATGTGGACGGTCCCTTTCTACAGCCACTCGCAAACTCTTTCACACCAGCATTCCCGCCTGAACTGGCCTTCACCCGACGCTACCGCGGCAAGACAAACGAACTCTTCACCCACTTCCTCTGCAACCTGGCGCGCGGCGGCAGCGGAATGGCGGACCAGCCCTGGTCCGCGTTGCGCATCTTCGACCCACTGGCTGGCGGCGGAACCACGCTCTTCACCGCGTTGATGTTGGGCGCCGAAGCAGTCGGTGTTGAACAGAACCAGCAGGACATGGCTTCCTCGGCAACCTACCTCACCCAATTTATGCGCGAACGCGGCATCGCGTGCAAGGTGAAAGAAGAGCGGCTCAAGAAGCTGGGGCGACGGTGGTCCTTCACC
>JAAUPU010000267.1 GCA_012032975.1 Caldilineaceae bacterium
TCTCGACCAACTGGCCGCGGCTGATCAGCACCTCCCTGTCGCGACAGAGTGCGGCCAGCGCCAGATAGACCGCGGCCGCATTGTTGTTGACCACCAGCGCGTCTTCCGCACCGGTTAGCTCGCAGAGCAATGCACGGGTGTGGTCGTAGCGGCTGCCCCGGCCCCCGGTTTCGAGGTCATATTCCAGGTTGCTATAGCCGGCCACAACCCCCTGGATCGCGGCTTGGGCGTGGTGGCTGAGCGGCGCGCGCCCCAAGTTTGTGTGGATGATCACGCCCGTGGCGTTGATCACCGGGCGCAACGTCGGGCGTTGTGAATCCAACAACTGTTCGCTGATCAGACGTGGCCAGCTTTGCGGCGTCGGCGCCTGTGCGCCGGCCGCGATCGATGCGCGCGCTTGGGCCATCAAGCCACGAATGGATTCCGCCACCTGGGTCTGTCCATATTCGGCGGCGAGCAGCGCAGTTTCGGGCAGCCGTAACAGCGCATCCACCGCAGGCAGTTTGCGATACTCGTATTGCTGCGAACTGGTCGAATCGTCCGTTTCTTGCGTCATGGCCCTGATTATACTACAGCGTTTCTGCCTGGTGCGTACGGCGTCACACAAATGGATTGCCGGTACCATTCAGGTCACCCACGGATTACACAGATGATATGGAAGTCTATCCGTTGCCAACCGTGGCGCTCTGGGTTCTCTTCTAGCAACGGTTGAATAGCAACGGTTTGCCAACCAAAAAGGGGAGTGGCTAAGATTAGCCACTCCCCTTTTTGGTGCCTTGTCTGTGGGCGAAAAGGGACTCGAACCCCTGACCCCCTCGGTGTAAGCGAGGTGCTCTAACCAACTGAGCTATTCGCCCAAGCCCATGCTGCTATGCCGCGTCAATATACCGTCTCGCCCTGGCTTTGTCAAAAAACTGGCGAGGATCGGCGCTTCCGTCAAGGAGGAGCTATCCTGATTCTCCTCCAAAGAGCAGCAGGGCGTTGGGCGAAGAGAGCGGATTGATACCTCTCCGCCAAGCTCTCTGGCTACGAAGGGCGATAGATCATGATCGGCACCCCGACATGCTCGGCGACATATTTTGTCACGCTGCCGAAGAGCAGTCGATTGATGCCCTGGCGAGAGTGTGTCGTCATCGCGACCAGGTCGATATCGTGGTTGGCCACATACTCAACGATCTCTGCGCCTGGGTTGCCAAAGCGCACCTCCAGACTCACCGTGTATCCGTCATCTTCCAAACTTTCGATGGTTTCCGCCATCTCGCGCCGGAACATGGCGATTTCGCTCTGCCGTTCCTGGCTGGCATAGATTGGATGGGCCGCGGAGACCAAGGATGCGTGCGTGTCGTACATCTGTGTTGTTATGTCAACTGTCACCGGTCGTGGCGGTGTTCCCACACGCCCCATCGGCGACTCGCCAACCCTCAACAAAACGAGCCGATTTTCCTCCTCTGACAGAAATTTTCGCAGATATGGAAAGATTTGGCGGCTGAACTCGGAGCCGTCCATCGGAACCAAAACAGCAAACTTCTCCATGCCAATTCTCCTTTGAACTTGCGATATCGCCATTGACATCGCCTCACTGCCAGATGATCCACATCTGGCATCACGCTCGGCATGTATGATCAGTCGTTCGAGCGCCTTCTCATCGTACCAGCCTGGCGGTCAGATACCAGTGACGATCACCCCTTCCTTGGTGGGCAGGACGTCATGTTGTTCCCAAGCGCGACCACACGGCCAACTGTGGTCGGCCGTGTGGGGTATGTTGCCACCTGGAACGACAGAGGCTCATCCAAAGAGAACCCGCAGATCGCCATATCGTACTGATTGCCAGGTCAAGGATCATGCACCCCTGACAGGATGGCGACCCACGCGCACCTCCTCGCCTTGTCATTCCATCATTCTGGGCCGATGAACCGGTGGATGGTGTAATCTGTTGTTGACTTGAATCGTCTCGCGCGCGATGACTGACCTCAATGGACCGCGCTCTCAAACTGCGCTTCCTCGGTCGAGCCATGCATCGCGGTGGTGGAGGCCATGCCGGAGGTGATGGCCATCTGCACCTCGTCGAAATAGCCCGCGCCCACGAAGCTCTGGTGGCGAACGGCCATAAAGCCATGCTCCCGTTCCATCGCGAACTCATGTTCCTGCAAGCGAGAGAATGCGGCCATGCCTTCATCGCGATAGCCCAGAGCCAGGTCGAACATGGCCGAATTGAGCGAATGGAAGCCTGCCAGCGTCACAAACTGGAATTTGTAGCCCATCGCGCCCAACTCTTCTTGGAACTTGGCGATGGTTTGCTCATCGATATTTCGTCGCCAGTTGAATGACGGCGAGCAGTTGTAGGCCAACATCTTGCCCGGATATTTGGCATGGATCGCCTCTGCGAACTCGCGCGCCTCGCCCAAGTCTGGCGTCGAAGTCTCGCACCAGATGAGGTCGCAGTAAGGCGCATAGGCCAGACCGCGCGCAATCGCATAGCCAAGCCCGCCGGTGATCCGGTAGAAGCCTTCGTGGCTTCGATCGCCGCCGAGGATAAAGGGCTGGTCCACCGGGTCGATGTCGCTGGTGATCAGTTGTGCCGAATCCGCATCAGTGCGTGCGATCAAGATCGTGGGTACACCCATGATATCTGCGGCCAACCGTGCGGCGGTCAGCTTCTGGACGAATTCGCCCGCCGGCACCAACACCTTGCCACCCATATGGCCACATTTCTTGGCCGACGAAAGCTGGTCCTCGAAATGAACGCCAGCGCAGCCCGCTTCGATCATCTCCTTCATCAATTCGAAAGCGTTGAGATTGCCGCCAAAACCGGACTCGGCGTCGGCCACAATCGGCGCCAGCCAGTGGGTGTCGTGTTTGCCCTGCATGTGGTCGATCTGGTCGGCGCGTAGCAACGCGTTGTTGAGGCGCTTGGCCAGATCAGGCGCACTGTCTGCTGGGTAAAGGCTCTGATCCGGGTAGGTTTGGCCTGCGTTGTTCACGTCGCCTGCCACTTGCCAGCCGCTCAGGTAAATGGCCTTAAGCCCAGCCTGCACCATTTGAACGGCCTGATTGCCCGTCACCGCGCCGAGTGAACGCACGAACGGTTCGGTGTGCAGCAGATGCCAGAGTCGCTCAGCGCCCATGCGCGCCAGGGTCCATTCGATCTGCACGCTGCCGCGCAGACGCAAGACCTGTCCGGCCTCGTAGTTGCGCTTGATGCCAGCCCAGCGGGTCGAGGTGGCCCAATCGCTGGTCAATTCTGATACGAGATTTTTGTCATACATAACAAGCTCCTCCTTTGTGGTGGAGAATGGTTCGCTGTGAACGAGTAGCATGAAGTTGAGTATGATCAGTGACCGCTCACCTCACAGGTGAGGGCACGCCCGAATGGATTCACGTTCGCACCCCCGAAGGCAGAAATGGGGCAACATGATGCGGCGATGAAAGGCGGCGAGGGGGCGGTGCGGATGAAACCGGTACGCGCTGCCAAATTCCGATGCAATCTCGCACAGAACCATGATGGCGCTTGGCTGTTGCCGAAGTGTTGCCAAGTGGTTAGAACATGGTTTAGCCTGGATGAGCCAGCGTCCTGCCTGTGCGCTGAGTTCGGCCATCGGATACTGCGGGCAAAATCTATCGACCAAGTCGGGGATATGTTAGAATCAGCCCATGACGGAACGGTGGATTTCGACCACAATTCAGAATAGGGGACGGGCAAATTGGGTCCGTTCGCCTTGGAGATGTGGCGACGTCCAGACGCGGTGGCGCTCTCTCTGGTTTGCGCTGCTCTTGGTCTACATCGTCAGCGGCGCAAGGTCCGCTCAGGCGCACGGCGGTGTGATCATCGACAACGGCGTAACCGACGACTATGAGTGGCTAGCCGTGGTTAGCCCCTATCCTGTCAGCGTCGGCGAAACCATGCTCACGCTGTTGGTGTACGACCTCAATACAGCCGCCCCGATCGATGGACTCGAAAGCGAAGTTCTGCTGCGCCGCCCCGGCGATCCCTCTCCTTGTTGCAACCCATCCCAACATCTAGGCCCCTATGCGCTTCTGGCCGAGCCGGAGCAATTTCCAGGCGACTATTCGGCTGCGCTTTCGTTTGGGGAAATGGGTGATTGGGAGGCGTTGTTTGAGGTTCGCGCCGGCGCCAAGAGTTTTCCGCAACCGTGCCGATCCACGTGGTCGCTGCTTCCGCGGCCCAGCCGGTCGCGGGGGCCGCGGGTGGGACGTCGGTCGGGCTTGATTCGACGTCAGGTACCGTTGCGCTCTTGTCTTCCGATGCGCTGGCAAGCGGACAATCAGCGTTCGGATCGGCGTGGTGGGTGTGGGCTTTGCTGGCGATGATACCGGTCGGGCTGGTCGTAGCCTGGGCGTTTCGCCCAATGGAAGAGGGGGCGCGTTGATGGCGAGTGCAGTTGGGCAGGCGCGGCGACGCTTCGACGTGTTGCGTCTGCCGCTCGTAGGCTCGTTTCTGATGTGGAAGCATAGCCGCACCACGGCGCAACTTGTGGTTTTCTTGCTGGCGGCCTCGATCATCATTGACGGACTGATGGGCACACAGCTTGCGGCCAAGAATGTGGCGACCGTGAGTGCGTGGGTCCATTACCGCGGCCTGGTCGTCTTCGGCCTGCTGATTGCAGGCAATCTATTCTGCGCCGCCTGCCCATTTATGCTGTCGCGCAAGTTTGCCAAATGGATCGGCCAGCCGACGCGACGCTGGCCCAAGGCATTGCGCAACAAGTGGCTGGCGCTTGGACTCCTGGTGGCGATCATCTACATGTATGAGTTGTTCGATCTGTGGGCGACGCCGTGGTGGACGGCCTGGCTGGCCATCGCCTATTTTGCCGGCGCGTTTGTGCTGGGCATCTTCTTCACCAATGACAGCTTCTGCCTCTATGTCTGCCCACTTGGTTCGTTCAACTTTCTTTACAGCACCGCCAGCCCCTTGCAGATCAGCGCACGCAGCCAGCAGGTCTGTCGTGACTGTGTCGGCCACGAATGTATCAACGGCAGCGCGACCCAGCAGGGCTGTCAGCTTGAGCTGTATGTGCCGACGCTGCAAAGCAATCTCAACTGCACCATGTGCCTCGATTGCGCCAAGGCGTGCCCCCACGACAATGTCGCGCTGGCCGCTCCGGCTGCCCGGCAACGAACTCTTTCGTCAAAGCTGGCCGAATCGACTGGATCTGGCACTGCTCGCAATCGTGGCTGCGTTCGTGGGTCTGATCAACGCCTTTGCCATGACGCCGCCCGTCTATGCGCTGGAGGTGCGGCTGGGTCAATGGCTGAATACACAGAGCGAGGCGATTGTCCTGGCGCTGGTCTATGGGGTCGGCGCGCTGCTCGTTCCACTTTGCCTGGTCTATGGCGCGGCGTGGTCTGGCAACCGATTGAGCCGCCATCGGGCGTCGCTCAACCGGACTGTGATCCGTTATGCGTATGCGTTCGTTCCGTTGGGCTTTGGCCATCTGGCTGGCCCATG
>JAAUPU010000268.1 GCA_012032975.1 Caldilineaceae bacterium
TTTATGACGTTGAAATTCCATGACGTGTTGGTTTATGAGCCCCGGAAGGCTTCACGGGCTCGGATACCATCACCTGGACCGCCACTGACGAATCCGGGGCGGCCGCGCCCACCTCCGCAACCATCACAGTTCTGCCTCCCATGCGATTCAGCACATCGGCAATTCATCTCGCCTTTGAACCGGAGGGGTTTCGATTCCGACTGGATCATGTTCCCGGGATCAACCCGGTTGTCATCTATGCCTCGACGAATCTGGCGGACTGGACCACCGACCCCGGCGACGGATCTCTCTTTACCATCCAGTCGCGCCAGCACAACGGAGACGGCACGGAAACCGTTTCCGCCCGCCTGCGTTGCTTTATCTGGTCCTCGACTACGGCCTGCATCTGCTTCAATCTCCTACGGCTCCACATCAGCGCCACGATCAACGCGGCGGTCGCTGTTTTCGATTTCATTGCATGTTATTCCCATCTGCCTATCGGCGTACCAGGGGCCACCACCGTCACGCCGTTGGCGTAGTTTGGATTCAGATAGACTGCCTGATCCCACGCTGTGGTTGCAGCCGCCCCATCTCCAAGCGCTTCAAACGCGCGACTTCGCCAAAAATATAGTTCCTCTATTTGTACATCAGGCGCCAGGATCGTGTCAGTTAGCTGGATGACATCTTGATGACGCCCGACCGCGTTGTATGCCTCGAACGGACCAAACTGATACCAGAGCATCCGCCACGGCAAACCCAACCCGCGCGCCCTGTCGAAAGCTTCGACAGCGCCGACGTTGTCGCCCAGCGCGGTCAAAGCGCTGCCGCGGTTGAACCAGGCAAAACGATCCGCCGCATCGCTGACCAGTTCACGATCTGCGGTTGCGAGAGCCTTTGTCCACATGGCCGAATCCTCCAACGGGTCGCCCAGTATGGACTCCACCAACGCTCTGCGCTCCAATGGCAAAATCAAGACAAAGGTACGGTTGAAGACCTTCCAGAGCGGGTCCAATTCTGCATAGGGCAGGTGGATGCCTTGGTAGTCGCCATTCGGATTGACAAAATTCACGCCAACATAGGAGTCATAGGCAATCCACTGTTCTGCCAGATCATCATAGCCGACCAGCAGACGGTAATGGCCCAGGCCATCGTTTGGCTCCGGTTCCAACCACGTCTCGATCAACACCGGAAAGCCGTTGTCCAGCAGCGCGCGCAGGGTGGCTGCGTCGCCGTCGACGCGCACGGCCGCCGCGTACCCCTGTTGGCGGGCAAAGGCGGCCAACTCCTGCGGGTTGACATTCTTGTCCTCGGGATTGGGCCGCAGGGTCGCGCCGACCACGGCCTGGTCGAGTCCGCTGCCGAAATAGCTGAGATTCATGGCCAGCGTCGCCGGTCCGCAGTTGTTCCATGTCTGCCACATGTGGCGGAAGCCGGTCAACTGGACGGCTTGGGCAACAGGCGTGACATCCTGCGCTGGGGTGGGTGAAGGGGTTGGCAGCAACAGAGAGGCCGGGCCAGGGGTTGGCTCCGGCGCGATTGGCTCTACGGCGTGGGTTGGTTCGGCCGGTTGGAACTGCGTCGCCGCTGGAGGAAGCGGATTGGCGCTGTCGAAAACAGGCGTGCGCTCTTCGACCGCGGTCACCGGTTCATAAGCCGCGTCAACATCGCCCTGCATCTCCAGCGAGGTTGCGTCATCGGCGGCGAGTGGCGCAACCCGTATGACCCAGGTCAGCCCCGCGAACAGAAGCAGGAGGAGCAGGCTGAACGCCAAGAGCAGGCGGGTGAAGGGCAAGAAGCGTCGCTCCAGAGAAAGTTACAACATCGCTCAGAAGGCGCCAGCGGCGATCCTGGCGTCTTCTATAACGGCGGAACGAACGGATTTGCTCCCAAGTTCGCGCGCCGTGACCAAAGCCAGATTGTCGTTCAGTCTGGCTTTGGTCACGGTATTTCGTGTTCTGAAAGTTGGATGGAGATCGTGGTCGAAGGGGGGATGGCGCCATGAATGCGCCAAACTGGACAGCCTCAAAACCAGGCCCCCTACAGATGCCAAGAAAAGAGGCTGCACAGCGCTCGTGGTTGGTGCAGGATCGGCCTCAGAGGGCGAGGTTGGCCAGCCAGGAAAAGAGCAAGAAAAGGTAGATCGACAACAACACGAAGGGCAGCAATGACTGCTCCGCTCGGCGCTTGGTGCGCACCCGGCCTTGGCGGGAGAGCCGCCGTGGATCGAGCAGATCGTGGCGGGTATATCGTCGTCTGTGGGTAGGAACTCCTCTTGTTGTGTACATGCCAACAGATTAGCACATTTGTTCTAATCTGTCAAATGTGGATTGACCGGCGGGTCAACTGTCCGCCATAGTACACTGGCAACGTCCCACGAACCTTGTGGGCCAGCGTGGGAATCGCCTCAAGACCATCCACGAGAAGGGCGATTGCGATCTTGCGCGAGATTTGCCGTGGTGAGTTGGAGGGACGTGTGATGACTGATATCGCCGAACGCCTGAATCAGGTTGCGGCGCAAATCGGCGTCGGTGGGATATTCGGGCCGAGCGTCCTCATAGCCTTGAGGATTCGCGCCAAAAAGTCGCCGCCCTTCGTTTGGATGAATCTGCTCAGCCATCGCGACTATCCAATTCCCTTCGCCAAATTCTGTTCAGGCGAATCCAAAATAAAGACCATCCACGAAGGGCGCGAAAAATACCAGGGCGTAGGCTGTTTCTTCGTGAAACTTCGTGTGACTGGGTGGGTAGCTATTTCTTGGCAATGGTCTCAGTAAGGACATTCGCCCATCAACGCTCCAGGATTCAGACCCGTAGCGAGCCACGAAAGCCCCTGGCGGCATAGAAAGAAGGCGCGCCATTGTGATAGAAGAAGACATGGTCGAAGCGACGATCACCGAAGAGGGCGCCACCAAGTTTTCTAATATCAGGAGGTGTCTGTATCCAGCTCGAGGTCTTGGTGTCAAACTCCCCAAGCTGCTGCAACGCTCGGTATTGCTCTTCATTCAAGAGTTCGATGCCCATGCCGGCGGCGATATCGATCGCATTGCCGCCTGGATGGATACCCTTCTTTTCTCTCTCAGCCTGCCCTTTTCCGTCGTAACAGATACTTCTGCGGCCTTCTGGACTTTCCGCTGAACAATCGAAGAAGATGTATTCGCCCGTTGATTCATCATAGCCAACCACATCCGGTTCACCGCCACTGCTTTCCATTGCATTCAGTGACGACAATTTTTCAGGATGGGCCTCCACTCTTGCCTGTATTTTGGGCCATTCAAGACCTCGGTGGCGGTTCATGTTTTCCTCGAAACGAACCTTCAATGTTGTGAGCAGTTCTTCACCCTGTTCTGGTGAAATTTCCAAGTTTATCTCAACTCTTGGAATTGGACGACCACTACCTTTTGATGACATTTTCGCCATGATTCGACTCCTTTTTGCTGGTACTCATGCCGTTCATACGGTTTGGCGGATGGGTTTGTTCGGCCGCAGTTCCCGCTCCTTCACGCCGCGTGGAGTAGAAACTCCACCTTGACAGCGTCAAAGGGAAACTCAATGCGGCCATCCGATACACGGGTCAGCACCCCTGCTTCCAAGAGCGCTGTTGCATCGCCGTGGACGGCCTTCACGTCACGTCCGACCCGCGCGCGGCTTCACGGATAGAGAGTGGCCCGGCCCCACAAAGAACCTTAAGAAGCTCCCAGCGCTTGGCGGTCAGCACCTTCCAAAGAAGCTCAGGGGTGGACAAAGCTGATCCGCGCTTCGCGTTCCACGCCGCCGTTCTTCATGGCGCGTGCGGCATCGGCCAAGGTCTCATCGAGAGAACGAACTTCAAGAACGACCGTGTTCATGATTCCACCTCGCAACATCAGCTTCAAAGTCCGCCATCCACTGGTCGGGCTTAGAAAAAGCGTAGAGTTCTTCCGTCGTTTCGGTATGCCGGTGATCCCCCTTGCCGCGCTCATTGTCATAACGCAAGACGCAGAGGCCTCCGACCACATACCCAAGTCGATACTTGAACTCGTGGGTCGATGGTGGAACCGGCTGCGGAACACGCCAAATCACCACCTCGACAAATGCGTCGGCAGCGACCACCACTCGGCGACGAACCCAGGCTAGAGCGTTCACGCTGGAGAGAATACCAACAGATATCCAGTGTTGTCAATAACTCCAACACATCGACAGTGAGTCTGCCCTGAAGAATAGAACCGCAGATGAACACAGATCAACGCGAATGGCGCCGCTTTCATTTGCCGTGGCCCGCCATTTGGCGCAAGTAACACCCGGGAGGCCTCGTTGCCCAATGTTAGCAAAAAGAGGCGCCCGCGCTCGGCACGGACGCCTCTTCTTTCAGGCTGCAACCCGATGAATCTACCCGCCGGCCATGACCAGATCCAGATTAGCCACGGAATCATACTCCTCTTCCAGCTCGCGGCGGAACTGCTGCGTGTAGAGCCGGTAGTAGTGGCCGCGCAGCCGCAGCAACTCGGCATGGCTGCCCATCTCCGCGATCTCGCCATCTTCGATGACCAGGATGCGGTCGGCGTTGCGGATCGTCGAAAGGCGATGGGCGATGATGAAGCTGGTCGTGTTCGCCATCAGCGCATCCATGCCCTGCTGGATCAGCCCCTCGGTCAGCGTGTCCACCGAACTGGTCGCTTCGTCCATGACGAAGATGTCCGGTTTGGCCAACACCGCGCGCGCCAGGCTGAGCAGTTGCTTCTGACCCACCGAGAGCAACACACCTCCCTCGCCCACCTCTTCGTCATAGCCTCGCTCCAGCGTGGCGATGAACTCGTGGGCGCCGACCATGCGAGCCGCGACCTCGACCTCCTCGTCGTCCGCATCGAGCCGACCGTAACGAATGTTCTCGCGGATCGAACCGGAGAAGAGGTGGGGCGTCTGCAAGACCACACCGATGCGTGACTGGATCGCGTTCTGGGTGAAGCGCAGATAGTCGATGCCGCCGATCAAGATCGCGCCGTGCTTGGGTTCGAAAAAACGACAGACCAGGTTGACGATGGTCGACTTGCCGCCGCCGGTCGGACCGACCAGCGCGATGGTTTCGCCCGGCTCCACCCGCAGGTTGAAGTTGCTCAGCACCGGCTTGCCCTCTTCGTAGTAGAAATCCACTCCCTCGAACTCGATGGTCCCGCGCAGGGTGCCGGGATCGACCGCGCCGTCAGCATCGACGATTTCGGGCGTCGAGTCCAGAAGCGAGAAGATCCGCTCGCCCGATGCGATCGCCTGCTGCATCTCGGCATAGACCCGCGCCATCTCCTGGATGGGAAAGAGCATGAAGGTGACATAGGTGATGAAGGCCTGGATGCCACCCACAGTGATGCCGAGACCGGCCACGTTGTCCGCCTGCCAGCCGCTATACCAGACAATCGCACCCACACCCACCGCGCTGATCAGCTGCACGGTGGGCAGGAAGAGCGCCGAGAGCCAGGCCGCGCGATAGCCAGCGCGATACATCTCGCTGGAAA
>JAAUPU010000269.1 GCA_012032975.1 Caldilineaceae bacterium
TGAACAGGCATCTGCTCTTGGGAGCGAAGGGTCAATTGGCGAGTGCGCAGCATCACGACCGCAGGATCGTTGGTGTGTGCGCCTTCAGCGCTTTGGGCAGCAGACCGAGAATTCGCCACCGCGAGACATTGTCGAGTATGCCAATGTCCAGCAGTCCGTCGTCCAGCAGTGCGTCGGGCGTGAGGTAGAAACCACCCCCCGTGCGCGGACTGTTGCCAACCGTCACCAATAAAACGCGCTGCGAGTGGTGTTGAAGCCGCCCCCCCTCGTCTTCCCAAGACATTTCTACCTGTGGAGCGTGATAACTGCGCAACGACTTGAGAGCAGCCACGACATAGAGCGAGACGCCGCTTAGCCATTTGACGCTGTAGCTTTCAAGAGTGACATGGGCTTCGAATCCCACCCCCATGTTGTTGTCAAAATAGCGGTCACGCTGGATGTCCGGGCCGACGATCTTGGCGTAGCCGAGGTCCACGCGGCGGGTGCGACCCCGGCCAATCAGTTGGGCCGCCTCGAAGAGGTTGCGCTGGCAGCCGATGATGTCGGCAAAATCGTTGCCGGTGCCGAGGGGCAGGATGCCCAGTTTGCCGACCGTTTCGCCCGCCGGCGTGGCGCGCGCCAGCCCATTCATGACTTCACTGATGGTGCCATCTCCGCCGGCAGCTACCACCGTTTCATATCCACCTGCGCGCGCGTCTGGGCCAATTCGATGGCATGGCCGACCGCGTTTGTCTCTTCCAACTCGAAAGGAACGCCGGCGGCCTGCAAAGCCTGGTGTATCAAGTCGCGAGATTGGCCGCCACCGCCGCGGCCCGAATATGGATTTAGAATCACCTTGACAGGTTGCATATCGACGTCGTGTTCTCAACAGTCCGAAACGCTGACCCTGATCGACCGATCACCTGTCCAAGCCACCCTGAGTGAGTGGGCTTTGGGTCCGTCAAGCCCTGGTCGATTGTCTCTGGATGCAGTGGAAGATGATGGGTGATCTTTGCACAGGAAGCGATCAGTGTCAATTCATATCTTGATGCTCGAACCGACATGCTCGCCAAAATGCGACACAGAGTGACAGAATGCAACAAACCGCAAGACTCTGTGAACAACCTGTTGTCTGGGGCAGGCTTGTACGTTGCACACGTTTCCCGTTACAATGCGTCTACTGTTCATACAATCAGATCCCTGAAACCCGCTGCACAAGCAAAATTTGCTCTGTACAGGTCGCGACAACAGTTGGAAGGAGCCGTTGATGACCGATCCGCGAGTTGATCGGCTTGCCGATATTCTGGTCAATTACAGTGCGGAAGTGCGACCGGGCGATTGGGTGCTGGTCAAGGGAGGCGTGTTGGCGCTGCCCTTGATCGACGAAGTGGTCAAGTATGTTGTGCGCGCCGGCGGCCATCCATCGGTCACCCTGTTGAGTGATAGCATCGACGAAGTGATCTTACGCGAGGCAAGCGCTGAGCAATTGGGCTGGGTGTCGCCCTTTGAAGAGAAGATGGCCCGCGACATGGATGTGCGCATCATCATCCGCGCGCCCAGCAACACCCGCTCGCTGACCGGCATGGATCCATCCAGGCAGAACACTTATCAGAATGCACAGCGGAAATTCTTGCCAACCTATCTGGAACGGACCGCGGCAGGGCAGCATCGTTGGGTCGGCACGCTCTACCCGTGCGACGCGTACGCTCAAGAAGCGGACATGAGCTTGCGCGAATACGAGGATTTTGTCTATGCCGCGACCTACGCGGATCAGGCGGATCCGGTTCAACACTGGTGCGCCATTCACGACATGCAACAACGGCTGATCGACTGGCTGGATGGCAAGCACGCCGTGGTCGTGCGCGGCCCCGACATCGACATGCAGCTTTCCATCGAGGGGCGGACTTTTGTCAACAGTGATGGCAAGCGAAATATGCCTAGCGGCGAAATCTACACCGGACCCGTGGAGGAGTCAGTCAATGGCTGGGTGCGCTTCAGCTACCCGGCTATCCGCGGCGGTCGAGAGGTCAGCGGCGTCGAATTCGAATTCAGTGACGGCAAGGTCGTCACTGCCCGGGCCGAAAAGAACGAAGCCTATTTGCTGGATCAGTTGGAGACAGACGATGGCTCGCGCTATCTTGGCGAATTTGCCTTTGGCACCAATTACCAGATCCAGCGTTTCACCAAGAACATCCTCTACGATGAGAAGATCGGCGGTACGCTGCACATGGCGGTCGGCTCTGGCTATCCAGAGACAGGCAGCCGAAACCGTTCCGCAGTGCATTGGGACTTTATCTGCAATATGCGCCACGACAGCGAAGTCTGGATCGATGGCGAACTCTTCTACAAAAATGGGAAATTCCAAGTCTAGCTGGGAGAAGACAGATGCTGGTTCGCGAGATAATGAGTAGCCCGGCGATCACCGTGGGTCCAGAAACGGCGATTCAGGCCGTGGCCCATATCATGAATGAAATCAGATCAGCGGCGTGCCCGTGGTCAGCGCCGCGGGCGCCTTGCTGGGTATCGTTTCAGAACTCGACCTGATCGCCCGCAACGCGCCGCTACACGAACCCCATTACATCGCGGTTCTTTCAGCCATGATCCCAGTGAGCCTGGAAGAACACCGGGAATACAAAGAACAGCTACGCCAGGCGCTGGCCATCAATGCCGAACAGTTGATGAGCAGCGAGGTAGAAACCATCGCACCCGACGCCGACATCGCCGAGGCGCTGGAGACCATGCTCAACCCGGAAATCACCATGTTGCCCGTGATGGAAAATGGTCAGTTGGTCGGCGTCGTCACGCGGACGGATCTGGTGCGGCTGATCGAGACGCTGGAAATGGGAATCAGTGGGGACGAGTAGGCAACAGAAGAACTCGCAGCAATTTCTTCGAGGCACTTACGGAGAAGGTCTTTTCCAATTTCCTCCATCACCTTCCCTCTGCTTCTAGGCGAAGAGAATATCCCCATCCTCCTCGCGGTTGATCTCCGGCTGGGCAAGCATGGCATCGTCTCGCCCGGCGCGCACATCATGCCCCTGCTCGAACCACTTGGACCATTCCTCCGGCGCGTCAATGCTTTCTCCACCATGCTCGGTGATGCGGCTGCGTACGCGCAACATCACCGGCGTGTTGACGCTGGCTCCACTGACGATCACCTGACCCTTGCTCAGGCTGGGCAGCTCGCGTAGCAGATCGCGGCCCACGCTCTCCACCGATTCGGCGATGCGATTCTGGTCGATAGGGTTGGTGATGCGCATGATGCACTGGGTCATACACTGGCTGAGCACGTCGCTGTCCAGCTTGCCGGGCCGCTGGCTGATCAGCCCGATGCTGACGCCAAACTTGCGTCCCTCGCTCAGGATCGTCTTGAGTACATCTGTGCTGACCGCATCCGCGCTGGCCGGGGCGAAGTTGTGCGCCTCTTCCATCAGGCAGAAGACCGGGAATGGCACGTAGTTTTTGTCGCCGGGGCCAGCCTTGAACTTCGAGGTGTCCATGCGCGCCTGGTAGACCCTGCGCAACAATGTGGCGGCAATCACCTGCTGCTCGCGTTGGTCTACTTCGTTGAGCTGGATGACGGTGCATTGGCCCGGGCGGAATAGCTCGGCCAACTCCTGGGTCTCGAAATCGTTGAAAACGCGGCTGTTACGGAACGCGCTGTTGATGCGCCAGACCAGCCCGCCGGTGGTCGGGTCGTCTTCCCCGCCATCCTCTGCCTCGCCACCACCCTCGCCCACCTGCCGCACCGCAAACAGCAGCTGCTCCAGCGTGTAATGGCCGCCTCTGTGGCTGCGCTGGGCAAAGCCAAATGCGCGGGTCAGTTGATAGTGCATCTTCTCGGAAAGGTTGGGCAGCAGGTAACGCAGATCGGCCAGCGTCAGGCTGTCGATGCGCACGCGGATGTCGTCGGGACGGAAGATGCGCACCAGCGGCTTGTACGCGCCGTCGGCGAACGGGGCCAGGTTCTGCATCTGCTGCAATGTGTTGTACTCGCCGTGAGGGTCGATGACGAGGACCGCGGCTCGATTGTGGGGCATCATCAATTCCTCGATCAGCACGCCGGCCAGGTAGCTCTTGCCGCTGCCTGTGCTGGCGATGATGGCCAGGTGGGTACTGGTGAAACCGCTCACATCCAGCGCCACCGGAACCGCCCCCGTCTCGCGGCTGAGCAGGCTGCCCAGATGCGCGCCGCCCCGCTCGCCCTGCTTGCGCTTGCTCAACACATCCGCCAACAGTTCATTGCCGGCGATGTAAATTGGCGACCCGCCCGATGGCGGCACGCGCGGGTTGATGAAGTCGCCCAATCCCAGGCTGTGATAGCCAAGCACCGTGACCGTGATCTCGAAGAGTTCGCTCTCGTCGCTGTCATAGCCTAGCAACGCAGCGACCTGGCTGGGCGGCACGCCGGGGTCGGCCATGAAACTGTCGGGGAAGAGTTTGACCGATTGGCGCCCGGTGACACGGCCAATGATACGACGGTTATCGCCGTCCACGTGGGCCATGTAGAAGACGAACTCGCCATGCTTGACCCGCCGCTCCGGGTCCGGCGCGATGAAGGTAAATTCGTGGGGTGTCTCGCCCGGTCCCTTGACCGTGCCAATGCAATTGTTGTCCATGGATTAACCTGCCGGTCGCACGATGCTCTTCCAAGCAAGATTGTTGCGCATGACGGCCAGTTGGCGTCGCTCGTTGGGAAAGAGCGCACCCAGCCGATCCATGATATTGATCAGCAATTGAGGCGCCAGCGGGTCGTTCTGACCCAGCAAGACAGGCAAATAGCGCAAACAGACCCGGCCAGCATCGTCGCGATGAAAGGCTGCGACTTGGTTGTCGTCCAGGCCAATAACCGGGCTGTTGACTGTAGCGGCCAGCGGCGGCACGCCCTGGTGTGCGTCGCCGTTGCCGTCGAACCAGCCAAGCGCGATGATGCCGACGAGCGTGGCTGTCTCTGCCAGATAGTCCGGCGTGAAGATCTCCAGTTCGTGGCGTGGACTGAGCCGCGGCCCCAAGTTGCCAAAGTCCGGGTTCATGAGCAGTGTGTTGTAGATCACGCCGACCAACTGGGCGCCAGCGTGTCCATCGTCCAGATCTATGGCTACGAATGCGCCGAATGTATAGTCGTTGGGCTGGGGCGCGACATCAGTCTCGCCTGCATTGAAGACCTGACAGACGTAGTCGATATGCGCGTTGGACTTGACGATCTTGCCGATTTGGGTCATAGATTGGAGAGGCTCTTGATTATTGCTGCACTGTGGTTGGCGCAGCCGCTTCTTCAGCGACTGCGGACGCCGGGATGGGCACGTCCGGCGCGACCAGGTAGATCGAGCGCCAGGGCTGATATTTGCTGGTCAGGGTATCGGTGCGCTTTGCTCCGTTCTCGATAATCGTGCGTTTCGACGCTGACTGTCATGCCTTTTCTTGGCCCATTCGACCTGTTTTTGCTGGCCAGAAGCCAACGTCTCATCGACCT
>JAAUPU010000270.1 GCA_012032975.1 Caldilineaceae bacterium
GTAGCCGGCGCGAAAATTGCGAAAGGCCAGTTAGGTAGAGGTGATAGACATAGGTCGCAGAGTCGGGATAAATGGGGCCGCCGCCGGTCATGATGTCAACGACCTCGAAGGCCTTCATGGCCTGGATAAAGCCGCTGACCATGAGAAAGAAAATGATTGGGGTCATCAGCGGCAACGTGACGTGGCGCAGGATGGCCAAGGCCGATGCGCCATCGACCCGTGCGGCCTCGAAATACTCGGGGTTGATGTTCTGCAGCCCGGCCAGAAAGAAGACCGTGGCAAAGCCGATCTCTTTCCAGGTGCCCACGATGATGATCGCCCAGAGCGCCAGGCTTGGGCTGGCCAGCCAACGGGGGCCTTGCACGCCAAGCAAACGATAGAGGTGGCTAAACGGTCCGAGACTTGGGTCCAGGATCAGCACCCAGACCAGGGCCGCGGCGGCCGTGGTTGTGATGTAGGGTGTGAACGAGACGGTGCGGAAGAAGGCTTGGCCGCGGATTTTTCGATTGAGCAGCAGAGCGAGGAAAAAGGCCAGCGCCTGGGCGATCAGGACGACGCTGACCGCGTAGACCAGCGAGTTGGCCAACACTTCCCAAAATGTCTCATCCTGCATCATGCTGATGTAGTTGCGCAGCCCCACGATCTCAATCTCTGGGCGCAGGAAATTCCAACGGGTGAAGCTGAGATAGAAGCTGTAGAGGATCGGCCAGTAGGTGAAGAGGGCGAAAAGGATGAAATTGGGCGCCACAAAGGCCAGAAAAGTCAGCCAGTCTCGCCGGTGTTTGCGCCACTTGGAGTTGGCCAAGGCGAGCGATGACATGCAGGCTCCTTGCTGGACGGGAGATCAGGGGCGTGTGGCGATCGGAAACCGGGTTTCTTGGCGAAACCCGGTTTCTTGATTCAGTGGCCGTCAGGGAGCAAAGATCTCGTCCTTGATACCCTCTTCGGCCTTGGCATCGGCACTATCGAGCGTCTCTTGCACATCGCTCAATTCGGTAAAGATGGTCTGCCAGGCCTCATCGAATGCGGTGCGTACGGCTGGCGACATGTTGACCGAGAAGTCGCCGCGTAGATAGGGCAGCGCGGACTGCATCGTCGCACGGCTCTCGTCTTCCATGAGTGCGCCGGCTGCCTCCTGCGATCCTTCCGTAAAGGCGGCATAGCCACTGCGGTCAGCATAATAGGCGAGGCTGTCGTCGGAGAGCATAAACTTCATAAATTCCCAGGCCGCGTCCTGTTTGGCCGCATCGATATTGCCCAACATGACGATGCCGCCGCCGCCTGGATTGTAGACCTTGCCCACCGCGCCAGCCGGATAGTTGGCCACTGCCGGCTCGAAACCGACCGAGTTCTCCATGATGTCGGCGAAGGGTCCAGGTGAGTCCAGAATCATGGCCGCTTGGCCGTTCATGAACATACCCCGATGGCCACCCGATGCGCTGTCCGGCAGGATGGCCACGTTTTCCTGGACAAGCTCCTGGAATTGGGTCAGTACATCCACAACGACCGGATCGTTCAGGGTGATGTTGCTGTAGTCCTTGGTCGTGATCTCGCCGCCTTCGGACCAGATGGCCGAGGTGAGCGCCCAAGAGAACCAGCCTGGAATGTAGGCAATGCCATAGCGGGAAACCGTGCCATCGGCATTGGTTGCAGTCAGCGCCCGCGCTGCCGCGTAGAACTCGGTCCAGGTTTCGGGTGGACCGTCCAGCCCTGCCTCGGCAAAGGCGTCGCGGTTGTAATAGAGCACCGGCACGGAGACGTTGAACGGCAGCCAGTAGATGCCGTCATCGAACTCGCCGGCAGAGAGCATGGTGCCCGGCCAGCCACTGGTGTCGATGCCGTTCTCACCGTCGATCATGGGTTTCAGGTCGGCCAGCACACCGGATTTCTGAAACTCCAAAATCTCGAAGGTGCCAAGCTGGGAGACATCTGGCCCTTCGCCCGCCGCAAAGGCCGTGAGGATGGCCGTGGCCAGATCGCCATAGCTGCCCTGAAACTCGGTCGAGACGTGGATGCGATCCTGGGACGCATTGAAGATCTCCACCAGTTCCGCCTGGGCTTCGCCCGCCGCGCCGGGCAAGGTGTGCCAATAGGTCAGTTCGATCACCTCATTGCGGTCCGCGCTGTCGGCGGCTCCAGGTGCTACTGCTTCAGCGACAGGGGCCGCATCGGGCGCACTTGGCGCGGCGCAACCGGCCAGAACCAGCAGCAGGATCAGCGTCAAGCTCAGCAGTCGAACAGATCGTTGATTCATGCAGTTTCTCCTTGGTTGAATGCTCGCAGGCCAAACAAGGGTGACATTATACATCAAAGCCATGTACACACGATGGAGCCGCCGAGCGCGAAGAAGCTGGAAATCGGCTGGGGTCGATGACGCAATTCATTCGTTTGGGAGAATCCAAAAAGGGAAGCGTCCACGAAGCGAACCAACACCAAGATTTGAACCGGATTTTCGCGCTACTTCGCGCGCATGGGTGGACAGGTGTTTTCGTACTTGGGCATAAAATTGGGGACGGGCGCATGTCGCCAGTAAGAATCCAATCGCCGTCCTTGGATACGCCACTCTCAACCTGAGCACCATTCAAAGGGGATGCGCACTACCGTGTCATAGCCAGATTGGACGTTTGCGCCGGCGTCGAGGTAATTGCGCCAATAGCGCAGTCTTCCGTCGGCCAACTCGACGAAGGCGAAATCCGAATCCCCTCCGCGTCTGCCGGTGGTTAGATCCGTACAGGCAAAAGTGTATGCCGTTTTGAGCCGTCGCGTGCTAGCCGGTGGAACGCGCTCGGTGGCGACGGTCGCCGGCAGTGGGCTTGAGCCAGAGGATCACCTGATCGGGTTGCATGGTCTCCTTGACGACGCGCACCAGTTCGCCACTCAAACAGTCGAGATCTGTCTCATCGCGGGCCGTCTGGGCAAAGGTGGTCAAAGTTTGCATGGCGTCATACTTGCGCCGATAAAAGCGCCGGTCGATCGCGTCCTGCACACGATGGCGCGCCGAACTGAAGAGCGCGGCGATGCCCAACGTAGAGATGACGATGCCGATCGGCGAGGGTTCGCCGATCACAAAGAAGAAGAAAACTCCAGTAAGAACCACAAACGCAAAGTAAAAGAAGGCCAGCACCGCAGTCAGCACTGCATAGATCAGCGTGCGGCGGATGATCAGGTCGATGTCCCAGAGCCGATAGCGCAGGATCGCGATGGCAAAGGAAAGCGGCAGCAGCGTCAGGCTCAGTGCAACAAGGGTCTCCATGAACAACTGTGTGAGGTAGGAAAGCGAGAAGAAGGAGCCACCGAGACGCTGATTGAGTAAATTGGGCGCCTGCCGCGCGACAACCTCGACCGTCGGCGCAAAGGCCGCCAGATAGACCAGTGGACCAAGCCCGGCAGCAATCAGACCCAGGATGGCCCATTTGACCTGTTGCCGTTCGACGGGCGAGGCAATGTTTCGATAACGATAGACCTGGGCATGGGCACCGAGGTACGCAGCGCCAACCGCGATGACCTGGGCAGGTACATGGATCGACCGGCGCAGCGACGGTTGAATGTAGATCGCTACGACTGCCGCGAGGACCAGCAACGTCCATCCGACGGCAACGGCGCGCGTCCAACGCGGCACGAACGCACCAGAGGGAAAGAGAAAGAGAAGACTGATGCTGCTGGCAAGCCCCAGGAAGACGATCAGATCCGTCAGCGCCATCCAGATCGGCAGATCCTGGTTGGCCATCTGACTGTTGCGAAAGCGGAAATGAGCGCGCCATTGGTGATGAGCGCCAACGACATGAAGAGCACCATCCAATCGTGACGCTGACAGCCAGAAGATAAAAGTCGCAAACGCGCATGTACGAGGATCACGATGAAACCAAGCGCAAGCCGGTACGCGGCTGCGTTGTTGACATCGATGCCAAATCTGGCGAGGCCACGCACTTCGGGGGCAAGCAGCAGCCGTTGATAGGCGCCCGGCGCGCCCACCAAGAAGAGCGCCACCGTCAACAGCCCAACACAGAGCACACTGGCGCGCGCGACCATCAGCAAGCTGGCATGGGAACCGATGGCTGCCTGTGACCTCGAAGTCGTCGCGCTCATCCTGCCTTGACCCTCCTTTCTCTACTGGGTGCCCGGTGTGGGCGTGCTCTCCACCGCGGGCAACGACTGAAGATATAGCCAGATCGCGCGGAACTCGTCATCGGTCATGCCAGAGACGCTCGACAGCGGCATCAGCTCTTCGTCGATGGTGTCTCCATCTGGCTTGACCCCCGTACGCAATGTGTTCAGAAAGTCGCCTTCGGACCATGCGCCGACCTCACTGCCCGGGGTGATATTGGGTCCGCCCTCCTCGGTGTCGAGGCCAGTCAGATCTTGACCGTGACAACTTGTGCAAAGCAGAGAAGACAGATACTTGCCATATTCCACTGAGACGGCCGGCTCGATCTGATCGTCACGTGGTGCGTCGTGATCGATGACCGAGGCAACCAGGACATCGGGCAATTGCAGGATGAATGGTCGCCCCAAGGGGCCAACGGTCGTCTCTGCGATCTCTTTGTCCACAGGCGGGATCGTCTTCAGGTAGGCGATGATCGCCCCCAGGTCCGCATCGCTCAGCGTATGGTAGACCGACGAAGGCATGATGAGCAATGATTTGTCATCCGTCCCGACGCCATGCCGGATAGCGCGCACCCAGTCTTCATCCGTAAACGTTCTGCCAATACCCCCCTCGCCCGAGGTCAGATTCCTGACGCCTATCGTTGCAACCAAGGCGCCTTCGTTCCATTGGTCGCCTGCCAGATCCTGTCCGTGGCATTCGACGCACGCCCCCACATTCTTGACCAGGTGTTCGCCCCGTTCCAAGGAGGCCTCGTCTGTCGGAATGGGGACGGCCTCGACTTGGATGTCGTATGTGCGGTTGATCATTTGTTCGGTATAGATGTAGAGACCGGCGGCTATCAGCACGACAACCGCCAACAATACACCAAGTATGATGCCAAGCCACTTCAAGATTTTCTTCATTGCACTCCTCACGGCGGAAACTCGTACAGATCCGAGGCATCGCGCAGGTGCGACCCATTCACAGTCACTTGCCTGACTGTGAGAATTATACCATGTGAGCGCGCGCCAATCGTTACGGTTTCAGGCGAACACTAGGAGACGCGCTCGCTTGCCAGCGCAGTTGCCACCGCGGCAGCCACTGCGTCTGCACGCAGGATGGGCAGTGAAATGTGGGTGCTCCCATCCACAATCTGATGGCTTCCCCGGCTGGACAGGGCCGCCAATTCGCGGTGCAGTGCGACGAAGTCCCGCTTCATCGGTGTCTGCTCGCCCGTAGTCCAGTCGTCGGCAGTAAGCACGACCAGTGGCAACTCGCCAAGTGAACCGGCTTCCGTGGCAACAGCTGCGATCTGCTCAAAGGCCGCGGCTTCTCGATAGGCTGCTTCGTATTCCGCAGGCAA
>JAAUPU010000271.1 GCA_012032975.1 Caldilineaceae bacterium
AGGCGACCCACAGGCCGCGGCCGTTGCCTACGAGAACGTGGTGCGAGAGAGCGTCCCCCCGGCCGCCAACCCGCGACAGAATCAACGCCCCGCTTTGACATGATTCTGCTGGGCATGGGCGCAGATGGCCACACAGCGAGCCTCTTTCCCGGGAGCGACGCGCTTGCAGAAGAGCAGCGCCTGGTGATTGCCAGCCGAGCGACCACAGCGCCGGAAGAGCGGCTCACCTTCACCTTTCCACTGATCAACGCGGCGCGGCGAGTGCTCTTCCTAGTCAGCGGCGTGGAGAAAGCCCACAGCCTCAGCGACGTGTTGACCGGTCCCCATCAGCCGGACCGCTGGCCCAGCCAGGGCGTCCACCCCGTGGACGGGCAACTTACCTGGCTGGTCGATGAAGCTGCGTTTTCGACCATCGAAGCCACCTTAACCCTCAACGACACAGCGCAATAGACTGGACCTATCCCGGCGCTTTCGGTTAGAATCTCGACTACTTGTGCCTTCGGCCCAGACGATCCTAATTGGACGATACAGGGGCCGGCGCGCGAGTTCCTATTCTTGTTTACCAATGTGCAAGGAGCACTCTCAACGATGAAATTTGTTGGACAGGTATCTGTTTTCCCCCGGCTGCCAGAGCCGATCGCTCGCCTCAACGAACTCGCCTACAATCTGTGGTGGAGCTGGGAGACGCCCGCACAGGATCTTTATGCGCGCATCGACCCCATGCTCTGGCAAGAGGTCAACCACAACCCTGTGAAATTCTTGCGGGCGGTGGCGCAGGAGAAGCTGGACCAAGCCGCGGCCGATGACGACTATCTTCACAGTTACACAGTTGTGCTGGCGGATTTTGACCAGTATATGGACCCGGCCCACGCCACCTGGTTTTCGCAAAACCACGCGGACCAGGGCGACCAGTTGATCGCCTACTTCAGCGCAGAGTTTGGCCTGCACGAGGCGCTGCCCATCTACAGCGGCGGCCTCGGCATCTTGAGCGGCGACCATTGTAAAGCGGCCAGCGACCTGGGGCTGCCCTTTATCGGCATCGGCTTCCTCTATCCGCAAGGCTACTTCACCCAGCGTATCGATGCCGAGGGAATGCAGCAGGCCGAATATGAGAAGATCGACTTCGCCGAAGTGCCGGCAAAACCCGCCCTGGACGCAGCCGGCCTCGAACTTCTGGTCAATGTGGACCTGCCCGGTCGCACGGTCTACGCCAAAATCTGGCGCATTCAGGTGGGCCGCATCCCGATCTATTTGATGGACACCGATGTGCCGCGCAACGCGCCCCAGGATCGGGAGCTGAGCGCGCGGCTCTACGGCGGCGACCGCGAGATGCGTATCAGCCAAGAGGTTGTGCTGGGCATTGGCGGGGTGCGCGCCGTGCGTGCGTTGGGCTATGCGCCAACCGTCTGGCATATGAACGAGGGACATAGCGCATTCCTCGGCCTGGAGCGTATGCGCGAGCTTGTGCAAGGCGAAGGGCTGAGCTTTGAAGAGAGCGTTGAAGCCGTACGCGCGGATTCTCTCTTCACGACGCATACGCCGGTTCCAGCCGGCAACGATGCGTTTGCTTTCGAGCTGGTCGAAAAATTCTTCTGGCAGTTTTGGGGGCAACTGGGCATCGACCGCGAGCGGTTCATCGAGTTTGCCCGCCAAGAGCTGGAATGGGGGGCCCAATATTCCATGACGGTGCTGGCCATGCGCCTCAGCGCCTATCACAACGGCGTAAGCGAATTGCACGGCCATGTCAGCCGCCAAATGTGGCAATTCCTCTGGCCGGGTACGCCGGTGGAACAGACGCCCATCGGCCACATTACCAACGGCGTCCACACAAAAACCTGGCTGGTGGATGAGCTGAAGAAACTCTACGATGGCTATCTGCCCTCTGATTGGCGCAACATGGTCGAAAAGCCGGAGACCTGGTCGGCCATCGACGCCATCCCCGACGGTGAGCTTTGGGCCGTCCACCAGACGCGCAAGTCCAAGATGATCGACTTCGTGCGCGGTCGCTTGCGCGACCAATATGTGCGCCACGGCGAAGGACCACAGCAGGTGCGTCGGGCGATGCATGTGCTCAATCCCCATGCGCTGACGTTGGGTTTGCGCGGCGCTTCGCTACGTACAAACGCGCCACGCTGATCTTCCGGGACGAAGCGCGGCTGCAACGATTGCTCAATGACCCCGAACGCCCGGTGCAGATTGTCTTCAGCGGCAAGGCGCATCCGGCCGACGAACCGGGCAAGGCGCTGATCCAGCGCATCTATCAGCTGAGCCAATTGCCAGAATACGCGGACAAGATCGTCTTCGTAGAAAATTACGACATGAACATCGCCCGCCATCTGATCTCCGGTGTGGATGTCTGGCTGAACAACCCACGTCGCCCGCGCGAGGCGAGCGGCACCAGTGGCGAGAAGGCTGCGCTGAGCGGCGTGCCCAACTTCAGTGTGCTCGACGGCTGGTGGCGCGAGGCGTACGATGGCGCGAATGGCTGGCCCATCGGCGAAGAACGCGATTACAAGGACGAGAACACCCAAGACGATGCCGATGCATTCGATCTGTACAGCCGTCTTGAAGAGGAGATCATCCCCCTCTTCTTCGAACGCACTACGGATGGTGTACCGACTGGCTGGATCGAGCGCATGAAAAATTCAATCCGCACCTGCGCTCCCCAATACAGTATGCGTCGCATGGTGATTGACTATACGCAAATGTACTATCTACCCGCCGCCAACAGTGGCACCCACTGCGCACACAACGGGCGAGCGCTCGCCCGCGAGATCGCAGCCTGGAAAATGCGGATGCAGTCGCAGTGGGACGCCATCCATCTTCAGACTACCGGCAGCGCCGGCGGTCAGGTCATGATCGGCGATACGCTTGGTGTGAATGCCAAGGTTTGGCTACACGCAATCTCGCCTGACGATGTGATTGTAGAGATCGTGACTGGGGCGCTGGACCCGGAGGGCCGCCTGATCGACCCACAGGTCACGCCCATGACACGCAGCGGAGAAGAATCTGGCGCATTGCTCTATTCCGGCCAGCTTGCGCCGACCAGCAGTGGCCGCTTCTCGCTGGGTGTGCGCGTACGTGGCTATCATCCGTCGCTGGTCAATCCCTACGAAGCGGGTCTGATTCGCTGGGCGTAGGCTCCTCTGGCCAGCCTTCTATGGTTGGGCTGGCGCGGTTTGCTTGCAGCCCAACCATTTTTTCACGATACCCCCCTTCATCCACTTCACAGACAGCCATGGATAGATCGCTAATTTCGGCCAATCCAAATGTATGCCAGGAAGAGAGTTGCTTCCTCCCAGTTGAGGAGGGTGCAGAACACTGCATCCTCCACGAAGAACGCGAGGGCAAGGAGAAAGCGCGATTGGCGGCAGCCCTCGACGAGTACACGAAGCGGGATGTCAAACAGATCCGGCACGCATACCTCCGTTCGGCTGACCTGTCAGGACTCTACATAACGCTCAAGAATTTCCAGTATTCCGACCTCACCGATGCGAATTTTTCGGACACGCGCCTCTTCCGCGTTGGCTTCGATTTTTCCGTTCTGGATTGCGTCAATTTTGAAAATGCAATCTTCGACCGGGTCGATCTGCGCCGGGTTGAAAGCGCCGCAAAGATTGCCTGGCTCAACGCCATCTTTGCCTCGGTGGAAATGCCCAACCTGAGAAAACTTGGCCTGACCAGTGTCTACAGCGATCAGAGCCACCAGGGTCTGGAAAAGAGCGCGGACGTCTATCGAAATCTCAAGGAAATCTACCGCGAGCAGGGACACTATGGCGCGGCTGGGCAGCTCTATGAACAAGAGATGCACCTGCGGCGCAAGCTGGCAACTGGCATTGCAGACAAGGTCTGGCTGACCGCGCTCTGGCTGATCTGCGGCTATGGCGAACGACCGGGTCGGGCGTTCTTCAGTTTCTTCGTGGCGATCCTGGGATTTGGCGTGCTCTATACATTTTTTCCCCCTGACCGATTCTGGCGTCCCCATACGTGGCCAGTTTCTGCCTGCGCTCTACTTCAGTGTCGTCACCTTCACCACGCTTGGCTACGGCGATATCCAGCCTCATGGCTTTGCTCGGTTTTTGGTCAGCGTCGAGGCATTGTTGGGGATTTTCCTCATATCGCTGTTCGTCTTCGTCTTCTGTCGAAAGATGATCCGGTAAAGCGATCACGACTTCCAAACGATTTCATCCCCCATACCAACCTCACGGATAAGGTCGTCTATGACGCCATCTACAGATCGACCGACACTTGCTACGTGGTCGCTGTTGGCCCTGCCAGCGCTGGTCATGCTCTTGGGCATGCAGAGCGTGCGCGCCCTCTTTCCTCTCTTGGTCTTTGTGCTGCGCGACCGACTGGAATGGAGCGCGGTGGGGGTCGGCCTGCTTGCCTTTTTGCTCTTCTTGACGACATTCTTGGCAGCGCCGCTCCATCGCCGGCTGGGCGTGCGCCGCTTTCTATCCTTCACCATCTACGGTCTGGCGTTGATGCGCGTGCTGATGCAACTCTGGCGTTTCGACCCAATCGGCGACCTGGCATTGACTGCGCTGGCGGTCGTCTGTTTCCTGCTCTTCTTCCCGCCCTATTTGGCGCTGGCGCGGGCCAACCGATCCAAGAGCGCGGGCACGTTGACACTGGGGCTGCTGCTCGGTCTGGCGGGCGACGCTGCCCTGCACGGCGCGGCAGCCACCCTCGACGTGAGCTGGCGAACCGATGTGGTCAGTCTGTTGCTGATCGGCGCAGCCGCGCTGCTGCTGCTCTGGCTTCAAGTACAGTTGCCACTGCTTCTGCCGCGTGACAACGACAGTGACACCAGGTGGCCGCTTGCCCTGACCTGGGCCGGATTTGGCGCGGTTCTATTCTTGGAATTGCTGATGTGGCTCAATCTGGCTCGCTTGACCCAACTGAGTGGATGGGACCAGCCATCGGCCTTTTTGTGGCTGCTCTGCGCCCTGTTGGCCGCAATTGTCCTGGTCACCTGGCTACCGAGACAATGGATGGACGCACGTTCCTCGGCCTTCCTCTTGGCTGCCCTGTTGGTCATCAGCCTGATCGAGATCTGGCCCACCGGGTGGGCGGCGGCGCTGCAACTGTTTGTGGGCCAGGTAGCCACGGCGCTATTGCTTCAGATCATCGTCGTGGCGATCTTGAATGGCGACTACACGAGTGGGCTGCTCCACTTGTCGGTTGGCAACGGCCTCGGCATGATGATCTTCATGATGGCCAGCTTCCTCTTCTATGCCAGCTATGACATCGCGCTTCCCATTCCGAATACGGTCTGGCCACTCTTGGTGGGCGCGATTCTCGGTCTCTCTGCCATCGCGGCGAGACCCGGACCGCGCGAGCCAAGGCGCGCCCCAGTCTGGCAGGCGACGGTCGTCGGCGTTGCCCTGTTGCTTGCCCCCCTCGTGAGCATGGTCACCTGGCAGACGCCGGCAACCACAGCCGCC